>CAXTPX010000210.1:0-5712 GCA_964246005.1 uncultured Burkholderiaceae bacterium
CGGGGGAAGTCGTAAGGGAAGTCGACGTAATGTGATGCCCGATGCGCTGCTCGACGAAGTGACGGCGCTCGTCGAATGGCCCGCGGTCTATCGCGGGACGTTCGACCAGCGCTTCCTCGACGTGCCGCAGGAATGCCTGATCCTGACGATGCAGCAGAACCAGAAGTACTTCGCGCTGACCGATCCCGCGGGAACCATCGTGAATCGCTTCCTCGTCGTCTCGAACATCGAGACCGACGAGCCGGACCGCATCGTCGAAGGCAACGAGCGCGTGCTGCGTGCGCGTCTCGCCGATGCGAAGTTCTTCTTCGACCAGGATCGAAAGACCCGGCTCGAGGCTCGTGTCGAAAAGCTGAAGACGATCGTCTATCACCACCAGCTCGGCTCGCAGTACAACCGCATGGAACGGGTCGAGGCGTTGGCCGCTCGCATCGCCGCGATGGTCGGCGCCGATGTCGACGATGCGAAGCGCGCTGCCCGTCTCGCGAAGGCCGACCTCGTCACCGACATGGTCGGCGAGTTCCCCGAACTGCAGGGACTGATGGGGCGCTACTACGCCGAACACGACGGCGAACCGCGCGATGTGCCGAAGGCGATCGAGGAGCAGTACCGGCCGCGCTTCGCGGGCGATGCGCTGCCCGCGACGATGACGGGAACCTGTCTCGCGCTCGCGGACAAGCTCGAGACGCTGGTCGGGCTGTTCGGCATCGGCGCGGTCCCGACCGGCGACAAGGATCCGTTCGCGCTCCGACGGCATGCGCTGGGAGTCGTGCGCATCCTGATCGAGCTTGGATTGCGAGTCAGCTTGCCCGATTTGCTGCAGGCCGGCTTCCAGTCGACCGAAGATCGCGCCGCCGAAGGCGCGCTGGCCGAGTTCATCCGCGTGCGCCTCGCCGGCTATTGCCGCGACCTCGGCTACTCGGCCAACGAGGTCGAGGCCGTGGTCCACGGCGCGATGATCGCGGACGTGCCGATGCGACTCGAGGCGGTCCGCGCGTTCGCCACATTGCCCGAAGCCGCGAGCCTCGCATCGGCCGACAAGCGCGTCCGCAACATCCTGAACAAGTCCGACGACGCGCACGGCCATGCGCTCGACCCGGCGCTCCTGACGGCCGATGCCGAGATCGCGCTGCATCGTGCCTTGGTCGACATCGCCCCGCGGTCGGAGTCCGCCTATCGCGACGGCGACTTCAAGGCGGCCCTGCTCGCGCTCGCATCGCTGAAGGATCCGGTGGACCGCTTCTTCGCCGAGGTGATGGTCAACACCGACGACCCGGCCGTTCGCGCGAACCGCCTCGGCCTGCTGTCATCGCTGCACGCGCCGATGAATCGCATCGCGGACCTGTCGAAGCTCGCCGCCTGACATGAAGCTCGTCATCCTCGACCGCGACGGCGTGATCAATCACGACAGCGACCACTTCATCAAGTCGCCCGAAGAGTGGACGCCGCTGCCGGGCAGCCTCGGCGCGATTGCGCTGCTGAACCAGAACGGCTGGCGCGTCGCCGTGGCCACCAACCAGTCGGGACTCGCGCGCGGCCTCTTCGACATGCACGCGCTGAACGCGATGCATTCGAAGATGCACAAGGCGCTGGCCGCGGTCGGCGGTCGTGTCGATGCGGTGTTCTTCTGTCCGCACCTGCCCGAAGACGAGTGCACCTGTCGCAAGCCCAAGCCCGGCCTCTTCATCGGCATCGCCGAACGCTTCGGCATCCCGATGGGCGACGTGCCGATGGTCGGCGACTCGCATCGCGACCTCGAGGCGGGCGCTGCCGCGGGCTGCCCGACCATTCTCGTCAAGACCGGCAAGGGCGCGGCGACGGTCGTGCGTGGCGATCTTCCGGCCGGCACCCTGGTGTTCGACGACCTCGCGGCCGCGGCACAGCACCTGGTCGCGCAACCGACCCGCAAGAAGCACTGACCCGGCATCGCCCTCAAGAGACATCACCGCGACGACATGCTGGCTCTCCGCTCCCTGCTGCTCCTTCTCTTCGAGGCGGTCACGGTCGTTCCGTTCGCGATCCTGAGCGTCCTGATCCTTCCGCTGCCATTGCACACCCGCTATTTCCTGATCATGCAGTGGCCGCGGCTGGTGGTCTGGGGTGCGAAGCAACTGTGCGGCGTGCGCTGGGAACTGAAGGGCGTCGAACATCTGCCCGACGGCCCGTGCGTGCTGCTGTCGAAGCATCAGTCGGCCTGGGAGACCATGTTCATCCCGACCCACTTCCCGCGCGAGGTGTGCTTCGTCTACAAGCGCGAGCTGCACTACGTGCCGTTCTTCGGCTGGGGGCTCGCGTCGCTCTCGATGATCCACATCGATCGCGATCGCGGTCGTGGCGCGTTCGATTCGGTCGTGTCGCAGGGATCGCAACGCCTCGCCGAAGGACGCTGGATCATCATGTTCCCGGAAGGCACGCGCGTGCCGTTCGGCCAGCGGGGCACGTACAAGCAGGGCGGCACGCGCCTCGCGACGCGTCTGCAGGTGCCGGTCGTGCCGATCGCGCCCAACCCCGGATCCCTCTGGCCACGCAACAGCTCCCTCGAGCCGCCCGGCCTGATCACGGTGTCGATCGGCAAGCCGATTGCGTCGACCGGCAAAACCTCGGACGTGTTGATGGACGAGGTCGAGAGCTGGATCGAAACCGAGGTCCAGCGGCTCGGGCCGGCGATTCCCCATCGCGATGGCGCGCATGTCCCGGCCTGAGCGCCTAGGCCAGCTGCTGTCGGGTCTCGCGCGGCAGCTCGAGCTGCCGTTCCTCGGCGGGCTGTCGCCCGCCGAAGGCGCCGGCCGCCGAAGCAGGCCGACGCCGCCGGAACCGATCGCCACACCGCCGCCGGATTACCCGAAGCAGCGGCGCGTGCAGCTGAGCGAACGCACGCTCGACTACGCGTTGCGGCGTGCGCGCCGCAAGACCATCGGCTTCTCGATCAATGCGACCGGACTGACGATCGCCGCGCCCCGCTGGGTCGGCATCGGCCAGATCGAGGAAGCGATCCGTGAGCGCGAGACGTGGGTGCTGACGAAGCTCGCCGACATGCGCCGGCATTCCGCGGCCATCCCGCGGGTGCGCTGGGAGGATGGCGGCACGCTGCCGTATCTCGGCCTGCCGCTCACGCTGCGGATCGAGACGCGAGTCGCCCGCGCCCGGACGGCCGGTGCGACCTTCTGCGCATCGACGCGCACGTTGACGCTGGCGTTGCCGCCGGGCGCGTCGAGCGTCCAGGTCAAGGACCGCGCCGAGGCCTGGATGCAGAACACGGCCCGCGCGCTGTTCCGGCAGCGACTGCAGTTCTACGAGAAGCGGCTCGGCGTCGCGCATCGCGTGCTGCGACTGTCGTCGGCCAAGACCCGGTGGGGCAGTTGCAGCGCGGACGGGCGCATCCTGCTGAACTGGCGGCTGATCCACTTCCCGCTGTCGTCGATCGACTACGTCGTCGCGCACGAGCTCGCGCACCTGAAGGAGATGAACCACGGGCCGCGTTTCTGGGCGACGGTGGCGGACATCCTGCCGGACTTCGAGTCGGCGCGTGCGCAGGTGAAGAACCCGCCGCCGGAGCTGTTGCCGACGCTCTAGCCCGGTCACGACCGCGCGTCGGCCGATTGCACCGCTTCAGACAGGACCGAAACCACCATGCGATTCCTCCACACGATGCTGCGCGTCGGCAACCTGCAACGGTCGATCGACTTCTATACGTCGGTGATGGGCATGAAGCTGATCCGGCAGAGCGACAACCCGTCGAACCAGTACTCGCTCGCCTTTCTCGGCTACGCGACGAATCCCGAGCAGGCGGAGCTCGAACTCACGTACAACTACGGCGTCGACCACTACGACCTCGGCACGGCCTACGGCCACATCGCCGTGCAGGTGCCCGACGCGAAGGCGGCATGCGAGCGCATCCGCGCCGCGGGCGGCAACGTCACGCGCGACGCCGGGCCGGTCAAGGGCGGCACGACGGTGATCGCATTCGTCCAGGATCCCGACGGCTACAAGATCGAGTTGATCCAGCGATGACGAAACGGGGAATGCCATGAACACCAATCGTCGATCCGCGCTGCAGGCGGGGGCCGCCTTCGCGGCGAGCACGCTCGCCGGCTGCGCCACCGAGCCGGGCGCGTCGACCGACGTACGCGTCGCGGATCAATCGAACATCCTCTTCGACGTGCCGCGGCCGTTCGTGCCGATCGCGGCATCGACCGTCGTGTTCCCGGTCCGCCGCATCTATTGCATCGGTCGCAACTACGCGGCGCACGCGCGCGAGATGGGTTCGGACCCCACGCGTGAGCCGCCGTTCTTCTTCCAGAAGCCGTCGGACGCGGTGCAGCACGTCCCGATCGGCAAGACCGTCGATCATGCCTATCCGTCGCTGACGAAGAACTACCACTACGAGCTCGAACTCGTCGCCGCGTTGAACAGCGGCGGCAGGAATCTGCGAAGCGACCAGGCGCTCGCGTGCGTGTACGGCTACGCGGTCGGCCTCGACATGACGCGGCGTGACCTGCAGAACGCCATGAAGAAGGAGGAGAAGCCGTGGGAGGTCGGCAAGAGCTTCGACCACGCGGCGCCGATCGGCCCGATCCATCCGGTCGGGGAGGTCGGCCACTTCACGAAGGGCGCCATCGTGCTGAAGGTCAACGGCGTGGTGAAGCAGAGCGCCGATCTCTCGCAGATGATCTGGAGCGTCGCCGAGCAGATCGCCAACCTGTCGCGGGCCTTCGAGCTGCGGGCGGGCGACATCATCTACTCGGGCACGCCGGAGAACGTCGGGCCGGTCGTGCCGGGCGACGTGATGCTCGGGCACATCGACGGGTTGCCGGATATTTCGGTGAAGGTGGTTTGAGCGTCCGGAGGGATTCGACCTGTGGCGCCCCCGTCACATCAGGCCGACGCCGCGCGCCGTAACGCGCGGTGGTTTCGTCAACGTGTCCGACGCCGACGCGCCGCCATCAATCCGACGAGACCCAGCGCCAATAACCCGAGCGATTGCGGCTCCGGCACCGTGGCGCCGGCCTCCGACAGGAAGGCCGTGCCGTTGGCGTCTCCCAGCCCCTTCCCGCCGTAATTGACCAGCAACGTGCCGGCACCGGTGGTCGGGCTCACGGCATAGACCGACGTGCCGCCGACGCCGAAGAGGTTGATGTTGTCCGAGGTCGCGAGACCGAAGATGTTCGAGAATCCGATGTTGCCGACGAGCGTTCCGGCACCGGTTGCGGTGTTCAGGCGAAACAGGCTGTCGGGGCTCGTCGAACTGCTCGACAGGTAGAGATTGCCGCCGACGAATGCCAGATCACCCGAGGACGTGTATCCACCTCCCGTGCCGACCAGCGATGCTGCCCCGGTCGACGTGTTGAGCGTGAAAAGACTCGTACCGGCTGCATACAGCGTCCCTGCGGCATTGAAGACCAGGGAGTTCAACGACTGCCCGGTGTTGCCGATCAAGGTCGCCGCGCCCGTGGTCTTGTTGATGCTGAACAACGAACCGAACGTGATTCCGAACAAGTTGCCGCTCGGGTCGAACGCGATATCGGGCAGGGTCTGGCCCGTGTTTCCGATCAGCGTCACGGCGCCGGTCGCGACGTCGACCTTGCCGAGGTTACCGGACGCGTCATCGATGTAGAGAATCGGCCCGGCGCTGGCGGAGGCCGAAAAAACCATCGCCGCCATGATTCCGATCGTGGCGCTTACCGCAAAAGTTGTTTTCATTTGGAGACCTCC
>CAXTPX010000211.1:0-5710 GCA_964246005.1 uncultured Burkholderiaceae bacterium
CGCCGCCCCGAAGGTTCGACGGAAATCATGGCCGCGAAGCGTTGCGATGCCTGCCCGCTCTTTGACCGTGCGAAGCGCGACTTGTGGGTCCGAGTAGTAGCCACGCTCTGGGCCCTTGCTGCGCCCAAGAAATACCCACACGCTCCCCTTCGGCTGCACCGCGCGTCTCAATTTCAAAATTTCGAACGCCATAGGAGAGATGGGAAACTCGTGATCGCTTCGGCCTTTGCCATCGGTCACGCATACGCAGCGGCTGGCCATGTCGACCCAACTCTCCGTCAGGGTCTCGGGAAGGGTGATTTGGTCGCGCCACTTGAAGCGCGCGCATTCGCCTCGCCGCATGCCCCATAAGAGCGTCAACAGCAGGAAGTCCGCGGCGACCGCGTTTTCCCTCCGGTATGCCCACGCCTCCCTCACGAACGGCCCCACCGAAGTCTCGAAGGACATGGGGTTGCGCACGCCCTTCGCCTTGTAGACGCGCTCCAACTGCTGGCGGCTCCTGTATCGCTCCTCGGTCCGCAGGATCGAGAAGGGGTTGTAGGAGAGCCCGGGCTGCGTTCCTTGCGCGTGCGACTCGTGGACCTCGATCTCGATCGCCTTCTCGATGGCGGCGGTGGCCCACCGTCCCATCGCCTCGGCGGCGGTCGCGTGCTTCTTGGTGATCGCGTGCAGGTCAAAGCGGGCGAGCACCTCCGCGGAGGTCAAGGAGCGGACCTTGCGCTCCTCCCAGTCAGCCAACTTCGCGCGCGCCGTCGCGAGCGAAGCCAGCGAGCTATCCTTGACCGGCGGCTGCTTCTTTTTGAGATGCTCGATGTAGGCCAGCCACACGTCTCTCATGGTGAGTTCGGCGGCGTCGGCTTTATCCTGGATGCCTTTGGGGTTGGCTCCATGCTTTTTGGCGGCCTGGATCAGCGTCCACGCCTTCTCGCGCGCTTCGGCCAGCGGCATTGGACGCTCGTGGCCTTTCTTGCCCGCCGCGAGCCCGACGGAGATCTTCAACTTCTTGCCGGCGACGAGCTTGTCGACCAAGTAGATCGACGCTTTTTTGCCTACGCGAACGGCGAAGCCGGGCGGGGCGTCGCGATGGTCGTCGTAGGCTAGATAATTCGGTCCGTCGAACGCTGCCCACGCCATCGGCTTGGAGCCGGCGACAGGCGCGCGATCGAGCGACATTTTGAAGACCATGTCCTGCGTCAAGGCCAGCTTCATCGTCTCTCCGCGTCACGAGCAAAGGAGCGGCGCTCCGCCAAATACTCGCCAAGCGCATGAGTCGGCGTATATTGGCGCGGCTTTGGCTCAATTATAGCCGAATTGGCGGAGGCCGCTGGGGTTTGTCAGAGGGCGATAGAGTTCATTAGAGAATTGGAGAAGTCGTTGGCTAGAAGCGAAAAAATGGTGTCCACAGGGGGAGGGGATGCCAATTTCGCAGAACATACGCCAATGATGCAGCAGTACCTGCGCATCAAGGCCGACCATGCCGACGCGTTGCTGTTGTACCGCATGGGCGACTTCTACGAGGTCTTCCACGACGACGCGAAACGCGCGGCGACGCTCCTCGACATCACCCTGACCGCCCGGGGGCAATCGAACGGCGCGCCGATTCCGATGGCCGGCATCCCGTTCCATGCGCTCGACGGCTACCTCGCGAAGCTGATCGCGTGCGGCGAGTCGGTCGCGATCTGCGAACAGATCGGCGACCCGGCCACGTCGAAGGGACCGGTCGCTCGTCAGGTCGTGCGCATCGTCACGCCCGGCACGCTGGCCGACGCGGGCCTCCTGCCCGACAAGTCGGACCGCCTGCTCGCTGCGGTCGTCGTGCAGCGTTCGGCGCGGACCCGTTCGACGCTCGCGGGCGTGGCCTGGGTGAACTTCGCGTCGGGCGAATTGACGGTGCTCGAATGCCCGACCGATGCCGTCGAGGGCGTCCTCGATCGCCTGCGTCCGGCCGAAGTGCTGCTGGTCGACGATGAAGTCGCGATCGCCGACGTTCGCAGCGCCGTGCGCCGGCCACCGCACGAGTTCGACGCGGCGGCCGGTCGTCGCGCGCTGTGCGCCCACTTCGGCGTCGTCGACCTCGCGGCCTTCGGCGTCGTGGACGAGCAAGCGGCGTTGGGTGCGGCCGGTGCGCTGCTCGCGTATCTGCGCCGCACGCAGGTGCTCGATGCCGACGACGCGAACTCGACCGTTCCGGGCCGCACGCTCGCCCACATCCGCGGCCTCGCGGTCGAGCGCGCCGACCGCACGCTGGCGCTCGACAGCGCCACGCGTCGCAACCTCGAGATCACCGAGAGCCTGTCGGCGGCGGATGGGCGCGGTCCGCTGCGGGCGCCGACGACGTTGTTCGCGCTGCTCGACGTGTGCTCGACGCACCTGGGGAGCCGGCTCCTGCGCAGCTGGCTGCACGAACCGCTGCGCGAACGGCGACTGCCGACCCGCCGTGCGTTCGCGGTCGAGGGGCTGACGAGACGGCATGGCGCGCGGACGCACGCGGAGGCATTGCACGCGCGCCTCGCCGGCACCGCCGACGTCGACCGGATCGCGGCGCGGATCGCGCTTCGCAGCGCGCGTCCCCGCGACCTCGCGGGCCTGCGCGATGCGCTGATGCGCCTCGACGACGTTCGCGACCTGCTCGGTGCGGTAGCGTCGCCTGCGATCGACGACTCGTCGACGCTCGACGACCCGGCCGATCGACGCTCGCTGATCGACGAACTCACCGCGGCGCTGGATACGCCGCGTCCGTTGCTCGCGTTGCTGGGCGGGGCGCTGGCCGATGCGCCGGCCGCCCTGGTGCGCGACGGCGGCGTGATCGCCGCCGGTCACGACCGCGAACTCGACGAACTGCGGGCCCTGTCGACCGACGCGGGCACCTTTCTCGTCGAGCTCGAGGCACGCGAACGCGCACGCACCGGCATCGGCAACCTGCGGGTCGAGTACAACCGGGTGCATGGCTTCTACATCGAGATCCCGAATGGAAGCGGTGCCAAGGCATCGCCTCTGCCCGACGAGTATCGTCGGCGTCAGACGACGAAGAACGCCGAGCGCTACATCACGCCGGAGCTGAAGACGTTCGAGGACCAGGCCCTGTCGGCCCGCGAGCGGTCGCTGGCGCGCGAGAAGCATTTGTACGAGAAGCTGCTCGACGCGCTGGCCGGGTCGATCGACGCGATGCAGCGCATCGCTCGCGCCCTCGCCACCGTCGATGTGCTCGCCGCCTTCGCCGATCGGGCCGCTGCGTGGAACTGGGTCCGGCCGGCGCTCGTGGACGAGCCCGGCATCCTGATCGAAGCCGGCCGTCATCCGGTCGTCGAGGCGCAGTGTCGCGAGCGCGTCGGCAGCGGGGGTGCGGACCGCTTCATCGCCAACGACAGCCGCCTCGGACCGGACCGTCGCATGCTGATCGTCACGGGCCCGAACATGGGCGGCAAGTCGACCTTCATGCGCCAGACCGCACTGATCGTGTTGCTCGCGTATTGCGGCAGCTTCGTGCCGGCCGCGCGGGCGGTGCTCGGCCCGATCGATGCGATCTACACACGCATCGGCGCATCGGACGACCTGGCCGGCGGTCGCTCGACATTCATGGTCGAGATGACCGAGGCGGCGGCGATTCTCAACCAGGCGACCTCGACGAGCCTCGTGCTGATGGACGAAGTCGGGCGCGGCACGTCGACCTTCGACGGCCTCGCGCTCGCCTGGGCAATCGCGCGCCGGCTGATCGAGCACAACCAGGCGTTGACGTTCTTCGCGACCCACTACTTCGAACTGACGCGGCTCGCCGACGAATTCCCGGCGGTGACGAACGTCCATCTGTCGGCGGTCGAGCACGGTCGCGACATCGTCTTCCTGCATGCCGTCGAGGCAGGGCCGGCGAGTCGCAGCTACGGACTTCAGGTCGCGCGCCTCGCGGGCGTGCCGCAGAGCGTGATCCGCGCTGCCGAGAAGCAGCTCGCGGCGCTCGAACGTGCGGCGCGCGAGACGCAGCCGCAACGCGACCTGTTCGACGCGCTGGTCGAAGTGCCGATCGACGAGACGGCGGACGCCGATGTCGACCGGGAGGCGCGGCGCATCGCCGGTGACGTGATCGATGCGCTCGCCGCGCTCGACCCCGATCGGCTCGCCCCGCGCGACGCGCTGGACGCGCTCTATCGGCTGAAGCGCCTCGCCGATCGGACGCCGTGACGGGCACGGTAGGGAAGTGGGTGTCTCGATGCTGGTGGCTCGCGCGGTCGGTGGTGATCGTGTTCGCGCTGCCGATCGCGGCGGTGGCGCAGGGCGAACGAAGCGATGCGACCAGCGGCGCGTTCTCGTTCGCCATCGTCGGCAGCGTCGGCTCGGCCGTAGCGCAGCCGCTGCTGCGCGCCGTCGAGGGCAGCGCTGCCCGTTTCGTCATCCACTTCGATCTCTCGGTCGCGTCGCCCGACTCGTGCGCCGATATCGCGATGGATCAGCGCCGCGACGTGCTGGACGGGAGCGCGAAGCCCGTCGTGCCGGTGCTCGGCGCGTCGGCCTGGGCCGACTGCGGCAGGGGCGGCGTCGACCCCGGCGAGCGGCTCGCGCGGCTGGGCGACATCTTCTTCTCGGGCGACGAATCGCTCGGCAGGACGCGCCTGACCTGGTTGCGTCAGAGCGCACTGCCGCGCTTTCGACGCTATCGGGAGAACGTGCAGTGGCAGGTCGGCTCCGTGCTGTTCGCGACGATCAACCTGCCGGAGAACAACAACAACTTCCGCATGGCCGCCGGTCGCAACGGCGAGTTCGAGGAGCGGTTGGTCGCCAATCGCGCCTGGATGGAGCGGACCTTCCGAATCGCGACGGAGCGTCGGCTGGCCGGCGTCGCGTTCTTCGTCGATGCCGCACCGCGCTTCAGCGCGCCGCTGCGGGCGCCCGATGCGCGGTCGAGCGAGCGCGACGGCTACTACGAATGGAAACTCGCGTTGCGGGACTTCGTTCCGGCGTTCAGGGGACAGGTGCTCCTGGTCCAGGCCCACGACTCGCGCGGCGCCGCGGCCCCGGCATCGGGTACGCCGATGGACGTGGACCGACCGCTGCACGATCCCGCGGGTCGTCCGATCGCCAACTTCACGCGCATCATCCTGCCCCGCGTGAACGAGACCCGCTGGCTGCGCGTCGAGGTCGACCCGTCGGATGCGAAGCTGTTTCGCATCGCGAGCGAACGGACGTTCGACGATCCGAGCGGTGAGCTCTACGGGCCGGGTCGTTAGCGAGTGGCCGAGAGCGGGCCGTGCGAACCACTGCGCTCGGACGGTTCGTCCACGGACAGCACTGCTGTGGGACAATTTCGCGCCGGAACGGTGGCCGAGCGGTTTAAGGCTCCAGTCTTGAAAACTGGCGAGGGGGCAACTCCTCCGTGAGTTCGAATCTCACCCGTTCCGCCGGAAGCCTCTTTCTAAGCGTCAACCCGACGAGCCAGCCCACGCCGCCGAGCTGCGATCGCTGCTGCCGGCAAGGACAGCAGCAGGATCGTCGACGGTTCCGGGACCGACACCGCGAGTGGCATCAGATAGTCGTGGCCGCTTGCCGAATCCAGCATCACGTCGGGGTCGGTCGCCGTCAGGAACATCTGGATGCCGTTGAGGTAATCGACGGTCATGATCGCCATGTCGGATTCATTGGCAGTGAGTGACGTCGAGGCGACTTCATTGAGGACGGTGCTGACAAAAAACGGGTCGCCGATATAGAAGACCGCCGACTC
>CAXTPX010000212.1:0-5710 GCA_964246005.1 uncultured Burkholderiaceae bacterium
GATCGTCGCCTGCGGGTTCGTGGTCGCGTCGCACTGGACGAAGTAGGCCTGCTGGGGCGAAGCCCCCTGGAACGCCCCCTGTCGAAACAGCGTCTGCATGAACGCGCCGACGTTCAGGCGGATCTGGGCCCACAGCGGCGTGTCGTTCGGCTCGAACACCACCCATTGCGTGCCCCGGAACAGCGACTCCTCGATGAAGAGCGCGAGCCGGCGGATCGGGATGTACTTGTATTCGTCGGCCATCTGGTCCGCGCCGTTGAGCGTGCGCGCTCCCCAGCACACCGGGCCGTAGATCGGGAACACCCGCAGGCAGTTGATCGCCAGCGGGTTGAGCACCCCGTTTTCCGGATCGGTCAGCTTGTATTCGAGCTTCTGCACGCCGGTCAGCCCGGCCTCGGTCCCGGCCGGCGCCTTCCACACGCCGCGGGTTCCGTCCGTGCGGGCCCACAACCCGGCCACCGTCCCGCTCGGCGCGACCTGCCGCGGGCGGAAGGCATTGATCGGATCGGGAATGTCGACGCGAGGGAAATACAGCGCGGCGTTGCGGCTGCGAAGCGACGCGTTCGCGTCGAGCCATTTCATGATCGCGGGCACGGTATCGCGGTTCGCGTCGGCCTGCGGCACGTCGAGCAGGTACATCGCGCGCCGCGTCGAGCAAAGTTCGATGGCGGCCGTGCTGACAGCGCTGGCGGCCGAATCCGGCAGGTTCATCGTCGCCGGGATGCACAGGATGTTGAACAGGTCCACGTCGAGCAGCGCGTACATGCCGGTCTTCGCGAGTTCGTCGCCGATCAGCCCGCCGGCAAAGCCGGCCGCATCGCTCCCGATGTCGACCGTGCCATCGCTACCGGCCTGTGCCGCGCGTGCGGGCGGCGTGGCGGTCGACGTCGGATCGACCGGCAGGAACTGGTCCTGCAGCGCGGCCGACGCGCCGAGCGTGTATTCCTGCACGTTCTGGTCGGGCGCGGCGAACCCGAGCTTCTTGCCGAGGCCGTTGGCGTCGGACAGGCCGACGACGTCTGCAGACTGGGCGGTGCCGGACTTCACGAGCATGTACTGCTGTGTCGGCGAGAGGCGCACGAGCGAAACGGTCGCATTCGCGAGTGGCGTCGACGTGCCCGTCTTCAGCGTTCGCAACAGCGTCTGCACCCTCGCCGCGAGCGCGTCGAGGGTCGCCGGCAGCGGTGCATCGACGACGGCGGTCGTCCCGACGGTCGCGCCGTTGAGGGTCACGTCGATCGTGTCGCCCTTGTCGAGCGACAGCGACGCGACGTCGACGAGCGGCGCGCTGACGGTTCCGGTTCGGGCCGGGCGCGCGCTCGCGCCCGCCGCCGTGGCGAGCTCGATCAACTGGGAGGCCGCATTGACCGTCGCTGCGGCATCGTTCGACTTGCCCGGCGCGACCGCGAGGTTGCGGAACACCTCGGTGGCCACGATGCTGCCGTCGGTCGCCACCTCGGTCACCGTGAGGTTGAACTGCGTCGCCGGATCCGTGGCGCCGTAGTCGACGTCGAGGCGCAACTGGTTGCCCCAGACGCCGGGGCTGGCGGCGGTCGCCGTCAGCACGGCGTCGCTGTCCTTCGGGCCGGCAGCGAGCGAGATGGCCGCGGGCTTCGCCGCGTTGGCCGCCGTGGTGGACGCCACCCGCACCACGTAGGCGAGCGAGCCACCGTTGAGGAAGAACTGCTGGATGGCGTAACTCGCCTCGCTGCGCGGGTCGAGACCGCCGAACTGCCGCTCGAAGTCCGCGAAGCCGAAGATCTCGATCGCCTGGTCCATCGGACCCGTGGCGAAGAAATCCACGAATGCGCCGACCGACGTCGCGACGCCGACGATGGTTCGTACGCCGCTCGACAACTCCTGGATGTACACGCCCGGATAACTCACTTGCGTCATGGACATCCCCTGGTGAACGAGCCTGTCGCGCTGTCAGGCGTTCGGCCGGGGCTGTCTCCCGCCGGGCGCTCGACACTCGAGCCGCTCGGCGAAATCGCGTCCAGCGGTCACCCGCAGTTTCCGCTAGCACGCAAGAATTCGCAATGCGTTCCGGACAAATTGCCGGAGAGTCGGTCGGCTCATTTCGGCAGCATGCGTTTCGCCGCCGACTCACCGGGCGCGGAAAGGGAAAGCCGGACTACCGGCAGTCCTGACCGCGGAACAGTCCTCAAGCGACGCGATTGATGGAAGCGGGCCGCGGTCTCGCCGTCTCGCCGACGCCCGGACTTCCGATGAGCGGCAAGCCGATCGGCGTCGCGATGTCTTCCAGTGAAGTCTGGCTCGTTTCCACGTTGAGCAGGATGACCGAAGCGATGAGAACGACCAGCATCGAGACCACCGCGCCGATCACACCGGGCAAGCCGAACGTGTTGAAGAGCAGCACGGTCACGAAGGGCATCGCGATCGCGGTTCCTCTTCCCATCATGCTGGCGAAGCCGGCACCGCGCAGGCGATAAGCGGTCGGGAACAATTCCGGAACGAAGTTGAACTGGCCGATCGAGACGAGAAAGTACGCCGACGACACCAGCACGAAGCCGGCGGCGATGACGGCTGCGGGGTCGCGAAGCTGCGAGAAGATGACGCCCGCAGCGACGATGGACAAGGCGGACAGGACCAACGCCCGCACCCGGCTGATGCGGTCTGCGACGAAGGTCGCGAACAGTGGTCCGACCACCGCGCCGATCGTCATCGCGGTCGTGTAGCCCAGCGATTTCGTCACCGTCATTCCCTGCGACACGAAGAAGGTCGGCAGCCAGGCGATGAACCCGTAGGTCGTGACATTGATCCTCATGACGATGACGGACGCAACGCCCAGTCGCGGCAACATGGCGCGGCTGAACAGGTTGCGCAACGGGGCCGAAGGAGCAATCGAACTGGTGACCCGTGCAACCGGGGCGAGCGTCCCCCGCTGGCGCGTGACCTCCGCCTCGATCTTCGCCATCGTCTTCTCGGCTTCCTCGTGCCGCCCCATCGACTCGAGCCAGCGCGGCGACTCCGGCATCGACTTGCGCATTGCCCAGATGATCAAGGCAGCAACGCCGGCGATCAGGAACATGTAGCGCCAGCCGAGGTTCGGAATGACGAAGTAACCGAGCCACGACGCGGTCGGCAATCCGGCCGCAACGATCATCGACAGGAACGCGCCCCAGCGTCCTCGATGCATCGCCGGGATGAACTCACCGAGCGTCGCCGCCGCGACCACCAGCTCGGCGCCCAATCCGATGCCCATCAACAAGCGCAAGCCGGTCAGCACCTCGATGTTCGGCGCGAAGAACGCGCAGAGCGACGCGAGCCCGAACAACAGGAGATTGGCCTGGTACGACGCGCGCCGGCCGTAGCGGTCACCGACGAAACCGGCCATGACCGCGCCGATGAACATGCCGACGAACGTCGCCGACATGAACGTGGCGGTCTGGGCCAGCGTCGAAAAGCCCTCCTTGTTCATCGCCGCGACGACGCCGCCTGCCAGGTAGATATCGAAAGCGTCGACCATCGCGCCCCCGGAGATCAACGCCAGGATCTTCGAATGGAAGCGGGCCAGCGGAAGGCGGTCGAGCCGCGCGCCAGAGTTGACGAATTGAGTCATGCGAGTCTCCAGATGGGTTTCTTGATTGAGGTGAATCCGCTACGGAACGTTTTGCGTCGAACTGCGAAGGCGGGCTCGTGGTCGTCGTCGTTGGCGCCGGACGCCGCGCAGATGTTTTTCGATCGAGCAGCGGAAATCGCTCATGGCCGAATCGGATCAGGCGACCGGATCGCAGGAGAGGACACGCGCCAGCTTCGCCACGTTGTCCATGCGCTCGATGCCGAGGACCGCGTCCCGCATCTCGCCGGCTTGCGCAGCGGAGAAGTGCAGCGTCGCGTTCTCGAAGAACTTGGCCTCTACCGCGTCGTTCTCGACGGGGCGCTCGGCATGTCCGCGGTTGACCGCTTCGCGATGGGCGAGCCGCGAGCCGTCGCGCAAGGTGACCCGTACCTCGCCGCTGTAGTGCTTCGGGAAGGTGGACTCGGGATCCACGCGGTATCGAACCTTCTGCATGAGTTCGATGGCCGCCGGTGCGCGGTAGGCATCCGGCCGCAGTTCGGCCAATCCGAGCCGGCCATGAATCAACCCGCTCGCGACTGCGTAGGGAAGGCTGAACTTCGCGTCGTATTCGTTCTCGGGCGTGCGCTTCCGCTCGGCAGGCTCGCAGACGAGAGGGACGGCCGCCTGCGGCACGAGGACTTCGATCGAAGCGATCGCCGTCGGGTCGAGCCCCGTGCGCTGAAGCGCGATCGCAGCGTCGGTCGCGGCGTGGACGAAGTGACACATCGGGAACGGCTTCACCGCGACGTTCAGCAGTTCCCAGACGTCGACCGTTCCATCGGCGTCCAGGTTGTCGATCGCGATCGCAACGTCGAACGCGTCCGATGCCGGCGGCAGATAGCTGCGATAGAGGCCGTGACGTCCGGTGTACGGTGCGGCCGGTGCGACCATGCCGTGCAGGGCGAGGCTCGCAGCCGTCAGGCCGGCCTGCGCGGACCAGCCGGGATGCAGTCGCTTGGTCCAGGCGCCGTCCTCGATGAACTGCAGGCTGCCGCTGGCCATCGACAGGGCGGTTCCCTGCGCGTGGACGAGGCGCGCCGCGTCGAGCCCGAGGAGTCGCCCCGCCGCGAGCGCGCACGCGAACGTGCCGACGACTCCCGTCGGGTGGAATCCCTGCTCGTGGAAGCCTCCCCGAACGGCGGCCGCGATCCGGCTTCCTGCTTCCATCGCGGCCACGTAGGCGGCCACCACGTCGATGCCGGTCGAGGCCTGGCGCGCGCCCAGTCCGAGCACGACCGGCAGGATGCAGACCGTCAGGTGCACGACGCCCGCCATGTGCGTGTCGTCGTAATCGAGGCCGTGCATCAGCATGCCGTTGAGCAGCAGGGCATCCCGTAGCGGCCTGCGTCTTGAATGGCCGATCACACCCGACGTGCCGCCGCCGTCTTCGGCCAGAAAGCCGAGCGAGGCACCAGCGACCTCCGAGAACGGCTCGCGGCGGGAGGCGAGTGCGCACCCGATCGCATCGAGCATCAGGTGTCGGGCCCGCAACGAGACTTGCGGGGGAATCGTGGCCGGCTCGAGCGCCGCGACGAACGATGCCAACGTCGACGCGACCGGGTCTGCAGCTCTACTCACATGATGCCTCGATTTGTATGGATGATTAGAATGTGTGCATTTAATTGTCCTGTCAATAGAATTTAGTTGGGTATACCCTGACCGTAAGCGAACGCTGGTTCGGACCGCGCCGGCTGCCCTACTTGCGCAATTGCATCCGGTACACGAAGCGATCGCCGGCATGCACGTTGTCGGCCACCTCCATCAGGACGCCGTCGCCGCTGAAGTAACGCCGGGTGATGCGCAGGCCCGCTGCACCGGGTTCGACGGCGAGATTGGCCGCGTCCTCGGCATCCAGCAGGATTCCCTGCAATTCCTGCTCCACCCGTTCGATCGGGATCCCGTACTCGCTCTCGATCAGTTCCTGTACCGCTCCTCGACGCCGGCCTCGCAGCTTGATTTCGATGCCTTCGAGCGCCGGGTTGAGATAGAGACGCGTGACGCAGATGGCCTGCCTCGCGCCGATCGCCTGGTCGTATTCGGTGCCCGCGACTCGCACGCCCAGGCCATACACCCACTCCTGTCCGGTTGGTACGCCGAAGTCCGTCGCCTGCGCCTTGCCGAGCGCCA
>CAXTPX010000213.1:0-5703 GCA_964246005.1 uncultured Burkholderiaceae bacterium
GACGCGGATTGCCACGCGATCAGTGCGTCGATGGCGTCCGACATCAACGGTGAAGCCGCGAGCGGATCGGCCGGATCGAGCACCGACAGATAGGTCTGCGTGCCGAGGTCGGTCAGCAGCAGGAAGCCTTGCGCCGGATCCTGTTCGAGCACCCGCGGCACGTGCAGACCGGCGTCGGCCATCAACCCGGCGACCTTCACGAACGCGGCGGAATCCTCGCGATCGGGAGGCGCGTCCATCGCGATCGCCGTCCCGTGGGCAGTCGTGATCCGGAAATAGCGTCGAAAGCTCGCATCGGCCGATGCGGTCACGAGGCTGCCGACCTCCAGCGAACGGGGAGACGCGAGCGTCGAAAGCCACTGGGTGAGTGCTTTGAGGCGAAGGTCCGGCACGGCGACGATCGAAGCGCGATCGGATGCGACTGGGATTGGGGAAGGGGACATCGGTGGTGACAACTGGCCCGTCGGAAGCGGTCGGGAATTGCTGGGCCGTGACCTATAATACGCGACCGTTTTGGCGGCCCGACCGGGTCGAAACAGTCTTCGAGTTCGCCCGTCGTGCCCTGTCGACGGATCCGGCATGCGATCGACACGATGCGTCGCGACGTCGGTCCCGCATTATCGACCGCGTCACGCCCTCGCCGCATCCGCGTCGCCTTTTTGCGTTGTCCTCATGCGTCCGACCGCGATCCGGCACTCCTTCCCCATCCTGTCCCGCTCCACGTTCGCGCTCAGGCACGTCCTCCGGTTCGCGCGACGTTCTGCGCCGCTCGGTCCACGCGTGATGCTGATCGTCGCCCTCACGGTGTGCGTCGGGGCGCGGGCCGAAGAGGGCCTGCAACTGCGCCTTCAGAACGACCTGCTCGACCCGGTGCGGAAGATCCGGCTGGGCACGCTGTCGTTCGCTCGCGCCGATCGCATCGAGGGCACGACCGACACCGACCTGACGCTGACCGGCAACGCCGAACTGCGTCGCGCCGGGGGCGACGTGTTCACGGCCGACTCGATGCATTACGTGCAGGTCGACGACGAACTGTTCGCGAACGGCGCCGTGCGGATCGTGCGCGACGGCAACGTCTTCAGCGGGCCCGAGCTGCGGGTGAAGCTCGACGACTACAGCGGCTACTTCGTGAAGCCCCAATACGCGCTGAGCGGGACACGCAACCGGCGCGTGTCGCCCGAATCGCTGATCATCACCGCGACCACCGATCCGCTGTATGCGTATCGCAACCCGGTCGCCTCCAATCGGGCGGGCTTCCCGGGGCACGGCGACGCGTCGTACGCGAAGTTCATCGATCGCGATCACGTGGACCTCGACGATCCGATCTACACGACGTGCCGGGCCGACGATTCGCGTCCCCTCACCGACAGCGACTGGTACATCAAGGCGTCGACGATGACGCTCGACCAGACCACGCAGATCGGCGTCGCGCGCAACGCCCGCATCATCTTCAAGGGCGTGCCGATCCTGGCGACGCCGTATCTCAGCTTCCCGCTCGACGACAGCCGCAAGTCGGGACTGCTGGCCCCGACGCTGTCGGTCACGTCGCGCAACGGCATCGAGTTCCTCGCACCCTATTACCTCAACCTCGCGCCGAACTACGACCTCACGCTCTATCCCAAGGTGATCTCGCAGCGCGGGCTGCAACTGGGCGCGGACGCGCGCTATCTTTCACCGACCTATAACGGCGACTTCCGGGTCGAGGGGCTGCCCGACGACCAGCTCGACCAGCATCGTCTGCGCTACGCGCTGTCGACGCTCAACACGTTCGCTAGCGGCGCGTGGTCGGGTTACCTCAACGCCAGCAAGGTCTCCGACGACAACTACTTCGTCGACTTCTCGCGAACGATCGCGGTGTCCTCGCAGCGGGTGCTGCCGCAGGACGCCGCCGTCACGTATTCGCAACCCTACTGGTTCCTGACGGTGCACGAACTGCGTTACCAGACGCTGCAGGACCCGGCCAACCCGATCGTCCCGCCGTACCAGAAATCACCGCAGCTGCTGCTCCACGCGGCGCGGCTCGACGTGCTGGGTGGCTTCGACTTCAACCTCGATGTCGACGCGACGCGCTTCGTCCACCCGACGCTGCCGAGCGGCGACCGCTACGTCTTCAACCCGAGCGTCGCGTTCCCGATCCTTCGGCCCGGCTGGTTCGTCACCCCGAAGCTGTCGTACAACGCCACGCACTACAGCATGTCGGACCAGGCGCCCGGCGTGCAGCGTGAATTCAACCGGGCGTTGCCGACCGGGTCGGTGGACTCGGGCCTGGTGTTCGAGCGCGACACGTCGCTGTTCGGCAAGGCCCTGCTGCAGACGCTCGAACCCCGTCTTTTCTACGTCCGCACGCCCTATCGAAACCAGGACGCGCTGCCGAACTTCGACAGCGGCATCACCGACTTCAACTTCGCGCAGCTGTTCGCCGAGAACGCCTTCGGCGGCTACGACCGCATCGCCGACGCCAACCAGTTGACCGCCGCGGTCTCGACCCGCTTCATCAACACCGCGGACGGCGCCGAGATCTTCCGCGCCGCGCTCGGTCAGCGTTACTACCTGTCGCCGCAACGCGTGACGATCCCGGGCGAGTTGCCGGTCGACGGCAAGCGCTCCGACGTGCTCGCCGAGGTCACCGGCCAGATCTCGCGCGACTTCACGGTCGATGCCGGCGTGCAGTACAGCCCGGTGGTGCGCGGCGTGATCCGGTCCAACTTCGGCATCTCGTACCGCCCCGAACCGACGAAGGTGTTCAACGTCGAGTATCGCTATCAACAGGCGGACGCGATCCAGCCGATCGGGCTGGAGCAGGTCGATTTCTCCGCGCAGTGGCCGTTGTTCCGGAACGTCTATGCGGTCGGGCGGGTAAACTACTCGACCGTCGATCGCAAGCCGATCGAGACGCTGGCCGGCTTCGAGTACAGCGGCTGCTGCTGGGTGGTGCGCGTGGTCGCGAGCCGTTATGTCACCGGCACGCAGACCGCGACCAGCACGCTGTTCCTGCAACTCGAGCTGAACGGTTTGGCGCGACTCGGTTCCAATCCGCTCGAATCGCTGAAGCGCAACGTGCCGGGTTACCAGCTCGTCAATCCGCCGCCGGCCGTCGGATCGCCGTATCGCAACTATCAGTAGCAACGATCAACGGGCACCGACGCCGTCGGTCGCGATGCCGGCGTGGACCCGTCAACACCGTATGGAAGTCGTCATGAACCACCGTCGTCTCAGGCAGTGCACGCTCGCCTCCCTCGTTGCAGTCGTCGTCGCGCTCGTGGCCGCACCGGCGTACGCGCAGGGGCTCGATCCGTCGCGCACGCGCTCGTCGAACCCCGCGCGGCAGTCGACGACGCCGTTCCCGAAGGCGAAGCCCGCGCCCGAGCCGGCGTCGACGGCACCGGCCGCCGTGGTATCGCCGCCGACCGAGACGCAGCAGACGCTCGACCAGATCGCGGCCGTCGTCAACGGCGAGGTCATCACGAAGCTCGAGCTGAAGGATCGCGTCGCGACGGCGGTCAACATTCTCCGACGGCAAGGCACGCAATTGCCGCCGATGAACATCGTCGAGCGGCAGGTACTCGAGCGGATGATCGTCGAGAAGGTCGAGATCCAGTTCGCGGTCGAGAACGGCGTGCGCGTCGACGACGTGCAGGTCGACCGCGCGGTCCAGCGCGTGGCCGAGTCGAACAACCTGTCGGTGAATGCCTTCCGCGATCGCCTCGAGAAGGAAGGCACGCCGTTCCCCGCGTTCCGCGAGGAGCTTCGCCAGCAGATCATGATCGAGCGTGCGCGGGGTCACGAGGTCGACGACAAGGTGCAGGTCGGCGAGGGCGAGGTCGATGCGTTCATCGCCGAACAGAACGGCGTCTCGCCCGACGCGGCGCCCGAAGTGGATGTCGCGCAGATCCTGCTGCGGGTGCCCGAGTCGGCGACGCAGGAGCAGATCGACAAGCAGCGCGAGAAGGCCGACGACGTCTACAAGCAGGCCACGTCGGGCGCCGACTTCGGTCGGCTCGCCGCGACGTTCTCCGACAGCCCGGAAGCGCTCAACGGGGGCGACCTCGGCTTCCGCTCGCAGGACCGCCTGCCGCAACTGTTCGTCGATGCCGTCGGTGCGCTCGCCGTGGGGCAGGTCGCCGCGCCGGTCAAGAGCGCCAACGGGTTCCACATCCTGAAGCTGG
The DNA here is from genome assembly GCA_964246005.1 of uncultured Burkholderiaceae bacterium. Classification (GTDB taxonomy): domain Bacteria; phylum Pseudomonadota; class Gammaproteobacteria; order Burkholderiales; family Burkholderiaceae_D; genus CAHJXF01. Next base: position 4,167 of record CAXTPX010000213.1, read on the forward strand.
TCGCGAAACGGCAGGCCGGGTCGGCCGGCAGGATCGCTGCCAATGCACCGCCGCCGGTCGAGCAGACGCACGCGCGCCACATCCTGATCAAGGTCAACGAAGTCGTGACCGCGGAGCAGGCGAAGGCGCGCCTGGAGGACATCCGTCAACGCATCGTCAACAAGACCGCGAGCTTCGAGGACATGGCGCGTGCGTATTCGGGTGACGCGTCCGCGAGCCGGGGAGGCGATCTCGGGACGCTGTACGCCGGCGACACGGTGCCGGAATTCGAGAAGGCCATGAACGCGCTCGCGCCGGGTGAAGTGAGCCAGCCGGTGCAGACCCCGTTCGGCTTCCACCTGATCGAGGTGATCGAGCGGAAGAAGCAGGACGTCGCGCAGGATCGCCTGCGCCTCCTCGCCCGGCAGGCGATCCGCGAGCGCAAGATCGACGAGGCGAGCGAGTCGTGGACGCGCGAGCTGCGCGACCGCGCGTACGTCGAGATGCGCGAAGACGCCGGCAAGTAGTTGCGCGTCGGCGTCGCGCGATGAACGACGCCGGCTCGCCGTCGACGATGGGCCGCGACCGGAGCGGCCGGAACGGTGCGTCGATCGCGATCACGATCGGTGAGCCCGCCGGCATCGGTCCCGAGATTTCGCTCGAAGGTGCGCGGGTCGCCGCATCGTCCGGCCGCATGACGCCGGTCCTGGTCGGCGACGGTCGCCTGCTCGCGGCGCGCGCGCGGGCCGCGGGCATCGTGCTGCCGCTGGTGGCGTATGCGCCCGACCGCGCGCCTCCGCCCGGCGCCGTCGAAGTGATCGACCTGCCGTTGGCCGCCGCCTGCATGCCGGGCCGGCTCGACGCGGTCAACGGTCGAGCGGTCGTCGCGTGGATCGATCGTGCCATCGATGGCGCGGTCGCCGGCGAGTTCGCCGCCGTCGTCACGGCGCCGGTGCAGAAGAGCGTGATCAACGACGCCGGCATCGCCTTCACCGGTCATACCGAACACCTGGCTGCGCGCACCGGTACGCGCCGCGTCGTGATGATGCTCGCCGGCCCGATGGCGAACGGATCGATGCAGGATCAACGATTGCAAAATCAACGATTGCACGATCAACGATCACCCGATCGACGCCTGCTGCGGGTCGCGCTCGTCACGACCCATCTCGCATTGAAGGACGTCCCGTCGGCCGTCACCCAGGACGCGGTGCTCGAAACGCTGCGGATCGTGCATCGCGAACTGCGCGACAGGTTCGGCATCGCCGCGCCACGCATCCTCGTGACCGGGCTCAACCCGCACGCCGGCGAGGGCGGCTATCTGGGTCGCGAGGAGCTCGACACGATCGGCCCTGCCATCGTGGCGGCGCAGGGACTCGGCATCGATGCGCGCGGACCGCTGCCGGCTGACACCCTGTTCCAGCCACGTCACCTCGAGGCGTGCGACGCGGTGGTCGCGATGTATCACGACCAGGGCTTGCCGGTGCTCAAGTTCGCCACGTTCGGACAGGGCGTCAACATCACGCTGGGCCTGCCGATCATCCGCACCTCGGTCGACCAC
>CAXTPX010000214.1:0-5670 GCA_964246005.1 uncultured Burkholderiaceae bacterium
CGCCGCCACTTCGATGCCGAGCTCGTCGACCGCCGCGCGATCGGCGCCGGGGAAATGCTTGACGAGGCGGGATATGCGCAGCGACGGCGTCATCTGGGGACGGGCACTCGGTTCGGATCGACGCGTGGCTTGCGAGACATGACGGGCGACCGTCCGATTCTATCGATGCCGTGGCCGATGCGTCACTTCGAACGGGCGATGCCGACCTCCTGCCGGATACGCACTCAAGGCAAGGCGAACGTGCCGACCGCCGATGCGACGATCGCGGCGGGATCGACCTTGCCGGCCACGTCGAGCGGTCGCGCACGCATCGCGACCCGGACGAATGCGAGCGTTCGGCCGAGACGCTCGACCCGCGCTTCCGCGATCACATCGGCGTCGACGACCGCGCGCATGAACGTCGTGTGCAGGTCGATCGTCGCCATCGGTCGATAGCCGCCCGACGCGGCCGAGACCGCGATCACCATCGCGGTGTCGGCGAGCGCCGCGAGCGCCTGACCGCTGACGATGCCGCCTTCCCTGCACAGGTCGGCGGCGAACGGCATGCGCAGCACCGCGGACGTGGCACCGACCTCTTCCACGCGGATGTCGAGCGCACGCACCCAGGGCGCGAAGGAATCACGAAGCACCCCGTTGGCGGCATCGACCGTCCATGCATCCAATCGGTTCTCCTCGGCGTGGAATCAGGCGTGGATCGACGAGGCCGGTGGTGCGCTAACATCCGCGGCCCGGGACCGTGACCGTGCGTGCGATCCCCGCGAACAACGCCCGACGCTGTGACGGATCGGGTCGACCGGTCGCTCGACGACCGGCAAGGAGACCCGATGCCCACGATCCGTCCCTTCCTGGTGCCATGCCTCTGCCTCGTCGCGTTCGTCGCCGAGGCGAATGCCGAAGCCCCGACCGCCGACGGCGCCGAGCGTGGCAACGCTTCGTACTACGCGCATCACCTGAGCGGCCGTCGCACCGCGAGCGGCGAGGCCTACGATCCGAAAGCGCTGACTGCAGCGCATCGCACGTTGCCGATCGGCACCCAGGTCCGGGTCGTCAATCCGAAGAACGACCGCAGCGTGGTCGTGACGGTCAACGATCGCGGACCGGTCCACAAGAGCCGCCTGATCGACGTGTCGTCTGCGGCAGCCGATCAGCTCGGAATGAAGAAGGCCGGCGTCACGAAGGTCGAGACGCACGTGGTCGGCAAGGATGCGGGCAAGGACAGGCCGAACGACGACCCGGTCGCCGCGGCGAAGGGTGGCGCCTGGGCCCACTGACCGGGGGAAGGCTGACGTCGCCGGCTCAGGCTGCCTGCGTCGTCTTCGCCACCTCGCCGTTGCGCAGCTCGCGCCGCAGGATCTTGCCGACGTTGGTCTTCGGCAACTCGGTACGGAACTCGACGAACTTCGGTCGCTTGTAGCCGGCAAGTTGATTCTTGCAGTGGTCGATCAGCTGCTGCTCGCTCAGACTTTCGTCGCGCTTGACGACGAAGATCTTCACGACTTCGCCCGAGTGCACGTCGGGTATGCCGATCGCCGCCACCTCCATCACGCCGGGGTGACCCGCGACCACGTCCTCGACCTCGTTCGGGTACACGTTGAAACCCGACACCAGGATCATGTCCTTCTTGCGGTCGACGATCTTCGTCTGGCCGTTTTCGTTCATCACGCCGATGTCACCCGACTTGAAATAACCGTCGCCGTACATGACCTTCGCGGTCTCGTCGGGACGGTTCCAGTAACCGGCCATCACCTGCGGTCCGCGGATGCAGATCTCGCCCGGCTCGCCGGTCGCCACCGGATTGCCTTCGTCGTCGCGGATCACGATCTCGGTCGACGGCAGCGGATAGCCGATCGTGCCGCTGTACGACGTCGCGTCGGTCGGATTGCAGGTCGCCGACGGCGACGTCTCCGACAGCCCGTAGCCTTCGACGATGGGGCAACCGGTCATCGCGAACCACTTCTCGGCGACCGCCTTCTGCACCGCCATGCCACCGCCGTTGGCGACCCGCAGATGGCTCCAGTCGACGCTCGCGAAATCGGGATGGTGCAGCAACGCGTTGTAGAGCGTGTTGACGGCCGGCAACATCGCGACCTTGTACTTCTTCAGCTCGCCGATGAAGCCGCCGATGTCGCGAGGGTTCGTGATCAGGACGACCAGCGAGCCGGTCTTCACGCCCAGCAGGCAACAGACCGTGAGCGCGAAGATGTGATAAAGCGGCAAGGCGCACACGACGACGATCTGCTCCTTCTCGTCGCGGTCGTGCAGTCCCGGCTGCATCCACGCTTCGGACTGCAGCACGTTGGCGATCACGTTGCGATGAAGCAGCGTCGCCCCTTTCGACACGCCGGTGGTGCCGCCGGTGTACTGCAGGAAAGCCACGTCGTCGGGGCCGATGTCGACCGGCTTCAGCGCGAGTCTCGCGCCTTCCGACAGCGCCGCGTTGAAGCGCGTCGCATGCGGCACTTCGTAGGCCGGCACCATCTTCTTCACGTTGCGGACGACGAAGTTGACGATCGGTCCCTTCGGAAAGCCGTAGAGGTCGCCGATGGCCGTCACGACGACGTGCCGCAGGCTCGTCTTCTCGACCACCTGCTCGAGCGTCGCAGCGAAGTTCTCGAGGACGAAGATGGCCTCGGCGCCCGAGTCCTTCAACTGGTGCTCGAGCTCGCGCGGCGTGTACAGCGGATTGACGTTCACGACGACGCATCCGGCGCGCAGGATGCCGAGGATCGCGACCGGATACTGCAGCACGTTCGGCATCATGATCGCGACCCGCGCACCACGCTCGAGGCCGCTCGCCTGCAGCCACGCGGCCAGCCGCGTGGCCATCGTGTCGAGCTCCGCGTACGTGATGCGCTTGTCCATGCAGACGAACGCGTCACGATCGCGATACTGCGCGATCGCCTGGTCGAACAGGTCCACGCACGACCGGTAGCTCGCCCAGTCGATCTCGGCCGGCACCCCCTGCGGGTAATGCGCGAGCCACGGGCGACCGGCGGCGGACGGGGACGCCTGGAATGCGGTGGAAACGACTGCGCTCATGCGGTCTCCTCGATGATTGTCATGGACGTTTCAATGCACGTCGCGTTGCGCCTGCAAGGGCTCGCCACCCAGCCGATCGAGCCGCGCGTTCCGCTGGTCGGCCGGCAGGCGGGCGAGGTCGGCGACTGCCTCGTAGAAGCGCTTGAGATCCCCGTGCTGCTCGGAAAGCAGCTTAGCAAAGGCCGGTACGCGCTGGGTATAGGTAGCAACCGCAGCGAGGTTCGCGTTGTTGAGCGCCTGGGCGAAGTAGCGGTCGTAGCCGTCGAAGCCGTGGAGCGGGCTCGAAGGGTCGCGCTTCGCAGCCTCGTAGTCGTCGTGCAGCGCGTTGAATTCGTCCCGCTTCGCGGCGCGCTTCGCGTCGACGTCCGTATCGCGCGCGTACGCCGCTTCGAGCGCCAGTCGGTGCGTGGTGAGCAGCGACACGAACGCCCGCTTGCGGTCGACCGACAGCCGGTACGCGCCCGCGGGCGACGCATCGTCCCGCCCGGCTGCCGCGAACCAGCGCTTCACGCCCTCCTCCTCGACGGCGACGGCGAACGACTCGTTGAAGGTCGTGTCGCCGGAAACGTAGACGACCTGGTGGGCGAGTTCGTGAAAGATCAGGCGGGCGACCTCGCCCTCGGGAAAACCGATGAACGTCGACAGTACCGGATCGGTCGTGTAGCCGAGCGTCGAATACGCGGGGATGCCGCCGACGTAGACGTCGTCGCCCGCGTCGCGGAACGTCTGCGCGTACCGTTCGGCGGCGCCCTTGTCGTAGTAGCCGCGGTAGCTGACGCAGCCGACGACCGGGAAGCACCATTGCCTGAGGCGCAGCGACAGCTCGGGCGTCGCGAACACGCTCCACACGACGTACGGCCGCTTCAGGTCCGCATAGGTCGTGTAGCTGCGGTTGTCGGGAAGGCCGAGGTCGCTCGCCGCGAAGCGTCGCATCGCGCGCACCTTCTCGAGCCGCGCGCGCAATGCGTCCGGCGTGGCTGGGTCGGCGAGCCAGTCGTCGATCGGTCGCGCCGCATGCAGCACCTCGAGATGTCCCTCGATCGACTGCGAGTAGTAGCCGACCGCGCTGCACGCGCCGAGTCCGCAGGCGAGGCCGACCGCGAGCAGCGTCACCGCCAGCGCACCGCGCCCCGTGCGAAGGGATGCGACGGCCCGCCTCGGCAGGCTCATTCGTCGTCCTGGCGCTCGACCTCGACGAGACAGTCGTAGAACGTCGGCGCGCGTCCCATGTCGGTCAGGGCCTGGCCGGTCAGCTCGTTCGCGTTGCGACCGTCGGCCGCGAGCTTCTTCCACCAGATCGACAGCGCGACGACGACGCCGCGCCGGGCGCGGTCGGTCACGCGAGCGCGGAGGCGCATCGACCCGCGATCGTTGAAGACGCGCACCGTATCGCGATCCTCGATGCTGCGCGCCCGCGCATCGTCGGGATGCAGGTCGAGCCACGGCTCGCCCTCGGTCGCGCGCAGGCTCGTCACGTTGACGAACGTGCTGTTGAGGAAGTTGCGCGCCGGTGGCGAGATCATCGCGAGCGGGTAGCGCGTCGCCAGCGCGCCCAGCGCTTTGTCGTTCGGATTCTCGTGCGGCGCGATGTACGCCGGCAGCGGATCGAGACCGTCGGCCTTCGCGCGCCCGCACCAGAACTCCACCTTGCCCGACGGCGTGCCGAAGCCGCCGTTCGCGAAGCGCGCGGTGGCCGGATCGACCGTCGTCAGGCGCTGCCAGCCGACCGTGCGGATCGCGTCGAGTCGATCGCGACCGCCTTCGATCGCCGAGGCGGCGATGGTCTCGTCGTCGTCGTCGAAGCAAGCATCGCGATAGCCCATCCGCTTCGCGAGCGCAGCGAAGATGCGCGAGTTCGGCATCGACTCGCCCTGCGGCGCGATCGCCGGCTCGTTGACCATCAGGTCGTAGTGACCGTACGGCTTGACGACGTCGAAATGTTCGAGCTGCGTCGTCGCCGGCAGCACGATGTCCGCGTAGTCGACGGTGTCGGTCGCGAAGTGTTCGAGCACGACCGTGAACAGGTCCTCGCGCGCGAAGCCCGCGGCGACACGGCGCGAGTCCGGCGCGATCGCGACGGGATTCGAGTTGTAGACGATCAACGCGTCGATGCGCTTGTGGTCGGCGGATGGCTCGCGGAGCAGGTCGTCGCCGATCGTCGTCATGTTGAGCGTGCGCGGATCGCGGCCGGCCAGCAGGTCGGGCCGCGTCAACGCCGCGCGATCGATGCCGCCCTCGCCCGAGGTCGACAGCAGGATGCCGCCGGCCGCGTGACGGAACGCGCCGACCAGCGCCGGCAGGCAGCAGACGTTGCGCACCGCCATGCCGCCGCCGTGCGCGCGCTGCACGCCGTAGTTGACGCGGATCAACGCGCCGTCGCCGCGCCGTGACGTCTCGCCGTACTCGTGCGCGAGCGCTTCGATGGCCGCCGCGTCGATGCCGCAGATCTCGGCGACGCGTTGCGGCGTGAAGCCGGCCGCGCGTTCCGCAAGCGCATCGAAGCCGAGCGTGTACCGCGCGACGTAGTCGTCGTCGATCCAGCCGTCGCGGACCAGCACGTGCATCAGGCCGAGCGCGAGTGCGCTGTCGGTGCCGGGCAGGAGCGCGATGTGCGCGTGACACTTCTCGGCC
>CAXTPX010000215.1:0-5650 GCA_964246005.1 uncultured Burkholderiaceae bacterium
CAGGGCGAGTTCTCGATCGACGGTGTCGGAAGAACGTACTCGGCCGCGCTCGTCAAGACCTACTGGCTCGATGGTCAGACGCGCGTCTACACGCTGACGGCCGGTCAGCCCCGGGTCCGGCTGTATGGATCGGCCGACGACCGTCGCGGCTTCGGCGAGATCGCGTCGGCGTACGCGGTGCTCGGCGTCGAGCACATTCTCACCGGCATCGACCACCTGCTGTTCGTGATCGGCCTGCTGTTCCTGGTCGGGTTCAACCGCCGCCTGGTCTGGACCATCACGGCCTTCACCGCCGCGCACAGCCTGACGCTCGCGAGCGCGGCGCTCGGCTGGCTGACGCTGCGATCGGCGCCGGTCGAAGCGTGCATCGCGCTGTCGATCGTGCTGGTCGCAGCCGAAGCGCTGAACCCGAAGCCGACGCTCGCGCGACGCTGGCCCGCGCTGGTCGCGTTCCTGTTCGGCCTCGTGCACGGGCTCGGCTTCGCCGGTGCGTTGAAGGACATCGGCCTGCCCCAGCATCACCTCGCTGTCGCGTTGCTGACCTTCAACGTCGGCGTGGAGATCGGCCAGCTGATGACGGTCGGCGCCGCGTGGGTCGTGTGGCGCCTCGCGGCGCGCTGGCCGGCATCGACGCGTTCGCGCACCGCGTTGCTGTACGTCATCGGCGCGATCGCGGCGTCGTGGTCGTGGACGCGGATGATCGCGATCCTCGGCTAGGGCCTGCCATAGACCGCGGGGAACGACGCATGGACGAAGTCATCGGTCTGTTTCCGATCCCCTTCCTGCGTGCGCCGGCCGCGCTGCCGTCGACCCTGGTCGATCGCCTGGTCGCCTCGTTCGCCGCGACCGCCGTCGAGGCCAACAACGCATCGCCGAACCTGTCGCACACCCGCACGCTGACGCCGCACGACGACGCGCTGCTGGTCGAAGCCGGCGCGTCGATCGCCCCGAAGCTGACCGAGTTCGGCACGCTGCTGTTCGGCGAGCGCCTCGACTGGTCGATCAAGGAGATGTGGGTCAACGTGCTGGACCGCGGCGGCCGCCAGGCCATGCACAACCACGCGAACAGCTTCGTGTCCGGCGTCGTGTACCTGACGCCGGTCCATCCTTCGGCGTGTACCGTCTTCATGAAGTCGCCGGGCGGCACGGACTTCATCTTCCGCAACGATCATCCGGGCGTGACCGGCGGTCCGTACACCTCGGACAAGTGGATCAGCCCCGAGCCTTCGCCCGGGGACCTCGTGCTGTTCCCGAGCTACCTGATGCACGCGGTACCGCCCAACGCGGGCGCACGCCGCATCACGCTGTCGTTCAACGCGATCCCCTCGCGCCTGGCGTCGTGGGGCTACGGCATCGGCTTTTCCGCGTGACGTCCGCCGTCCTGCAAGGCGTGACCGACGTGCCGCGCTCCGGGACTCTGCAGCGGCGCGGCTCGCTGCTGCTGATGGCGGCGTCGGGCTTCGCAGGCCTCGGCTATCAGATCGTCTGGACCCAGCAGTGCGCGCTGTTCCTCGGTCACGAGGCCGCGGCCGTGCTCGCGGTCGTCGCAGCGTTCTTCGGCGGCATCGCCGTCGGCGCGCTCGTGCTCGGCGACCGCATCGAGCGCAGTCGACGACCGCTCTCTTGGTACGCGGCCTGCGAAGCGACGATCGCCGTGTGGAGTCCGCTGCTGGTCGTCGCAATGCCGGGCTTCGGCGAGTGGATGCTCGGCGTGACGGGTGTCGCGCCGACACCGGCGTGGCAGTGGACCGTCTCCTTCATCGGCACCTTTCTCGTGCTGCTGCCCGCGACCGCCGCGATGGGCGCGACGTTGCCGGCCATCGAACGCGTCGTGGCATCGGCCGGCGCGGCAGGTCGATCGATCGCTCCTTGTTACGCGAGCAACACGGCGGGTGCCGTCGTCGGCGTCCTGGCGGCGACCTGGCTCGTGCCGCGACTCGGGCTATCGCGCACCGCGCTCATTTGCGGGGCGATCAATCTCGCGTGCGCCGCCGGCGCCCTGGTCCTGTTCCCTCCCAAGGCCGCGCCGGCGCCACGAACGCCTCCACGAGCGGGGACACATCGCACGCTGACGCGCCTCGCGCTGACCGGCCTTCTCGGCATCGGCTACGAGGTCCTGGTCGTGCGCGTGCTGAGCCAGGTCACCGAGGACACGGTCTACACGTTCGCGTTGCTGCTGGCGGTGTACCTCGTCGGCACCGCGCTCGGCGCCGCGGCCTACGCGCGCCGGGCGAACCGCACCAGCGATCGGGAGCGTACCGGCGATCGGCTCGTGTGCGCGCTCGGCATCGCCTGCCTGATCGGGACCGCCAGCCTGTGGGGCGCCGAAGCGTTTCGTGCCGCGTGGTTCACGCTGTTCGGCGCCGGCGTCCACTCGGCCGTCGCCGTCGAGGCCGCCCTCGCGGTGCTCGCGTTCGCGCTGCCGACGATCGCGATGGGCGCCGTCTTCTGTCACCTGTGCACGAACGCGATGGCCGACGGCATCGGCTTCGGCCGCGCGCTCGGCGTCAACGCGCTCGCCGCCGCAGCCGCACCGCTGTTGTTCGGCGTGCTGCTGACACCGCTCTTCGGACCGAAGGCGGTGCTGCTCGCGATCGGCATCGGCTACCTCGCGCTGTCGTCGCGTCGCGCCTGGCGGACGCCGATGGTCTGGGCGCCGGCGGCGATCGCCGCGGCACTGGCTGCAGGGGCGCCGCCGCTCGCGTTCGTCGACGTCCCCGACGGCGGTCGCATCGTCAGCTATCGCGACGGCGTGATGGCGGCCGTCAGCGTGGTCGAGGATGCCGACGGCGTGTCACGGCTGCGCATCGACAACCGTCAGCAGGAAGGCACCAGCGCGACGCTGCCGTTCGATGCGCGGCAGGCTCTGCTGCCGCTGTTGCTTCATCCGGCGCCGCACCGCGCGCTGTTCCTCGGCCTCGGCACCGGCATCACCGCGTCGTCGGCTGCGACGGACCCGACGCTCGACGTCGACGCGGTCGAGTTGCTGCCGGAAGTGATCGACGCTTCGAGGCTCTTCACGCAGCGCTTCGAGGACGGCGGGTCGCCGCGACTGCACCGGGTCGCGGCCGACGCGCGTCGCTACGTGCGAACGACGACGCGGCGCTACGACGTGATCGTCGCGGACAACTTTCATCCGGCCCGGAGCGGCTCGGGATCGTTGTATACGGTCGAACACTTCGAAGCGATCCGCACGCGCCTCGCCGACGGAGGACTGTTCTGCCAGTGGCTGCCGCTCCATCAACTCGACCTCGATACGCTCCGCAGCATCGTCCGCTCGTTCATCGCGGCCTATCCGCGGGTGGGCGATGCTCGCGAGCAACAGCCTGGGCACGCCGGTGATCGGTCTCGTCGCGCGCAACGATGACCGCCGCTTCGACGTGTCGACGCTGCGTGACCGGATCGCGCATTCCATGTCCCCGCTGAAGCCGGGCGCCTTCGGCATCGACGACGAGTTCGCGCTGCTCGGCGGTTTCATCGCCGGCCCGACGGCCCTGGCCGCGTTCGCGCACGAAGCGCCTCGCAACACCGACGATCGACCGATCGTGGCCTACCTCGCACCACGCATCACGTACGCGTCCGCGTCGCTGCCGCAGGACCGGCTGGTCGCGTTGCTCGGCGACGTGTCGATCTCGCCCGACGAACTCGTCGACGAAGCGACCGATGTCGCATGGACTCGACGCCTCGCCGCCTACTGGCATGCGCGCGATCGCTTCATCGATGCCGGTCGCGGCGTGCGGCCATCGACCGACGCGGGCGTCATGCTGGCGCAGGTCGAGCGACCGCTGCTGGCCGTGCTGCGCACGAGCCCCGACTTCCGCCCCGCGTACGACCCGCTCGTGCGCATGGCATCGTCGCTGGCCGCTCGCGACCCCGGCCATGCACGCGAACTGCTCGTCACACTCGCGCGCCTGCAACCGGCTCGGCCGGATGCGCGGCAGGCGCTCGATGGCATCGATGCGCGTTCGACACCTGACTAGCGGATCAGGTCGGATCGATCAATCCCATCCCGATCATCCGCAACGCCGTCATGCTCGGCGCGAAGAAGTAATCGCCGCCGCGCGTCGACACGAACTGCGGCAGGTCGCTCGCGATGAACGGCGCATGGCCGCTCGTCGGACTGGCGGCGATCACGAAGCGCGCGCCCTCGGCGTGGTTGCCGACCAGCGGACAACTGTCGTTGCCGGCGTTGAAGTCGAGACCGAAATTCAGCCACTGCTGCTGGACGAATTCGAACTGTCGACTGAGCGATGCGCAGTGACACAGCATCACGATGCCGTGCTCGCCGTCGGGTGCGTCGTGCGAGCCGTACGGCAGGCCCCGGCGCAGGATGCGCCGACGGTTGTTGAGCGCGCTGCCCATGCGATCCGCCGGTGCGTCGAGCGCACGCGGATCGAGCGCGTCGCGCGTGTTCATCCGTCGCATGTGCGACGTCATCGGACATTGGACGCCGTCGCGGTCGCCGTCGTAGCGGAACTCGACGAGCGCTTGTGCCCGCTCCTTCGACCCGAGCGCGTAACGCGCGTTGAAGGCCTTCCAGGCGGCGATGTCCGGCGCCTTGATCAACGGCACGCCGTCGGTCCATCGACCGGCCATCTTGGCCTTCAGGGTCTGTCGCGCGTCCTCGGGGTCTACGATCTTCCACGCGACGGCGAGGCGCGCGGCCGTATCGACGACCCAGCGCTCGAACGCCTCCAGGTGCTGGTGCAGCTTTCGGTAGCTGAAGAAACTGCCGTTGCGACTGAAGTCCGGCGGCATCGCGGCACCCGCGACCTCCTGCGCCTCGTCGCTCCAGCCGAGCACGAACTCGCCGGTCGCGAGCGGTCGCCAGTGGCCTTGCCCGTCGACCGCGCCCTGCCCCTCCGCCAGGTGACACTCCTCGCCTTCCGGGTACTGGCCGAGAAAGATCGGGTCGCCGATCGCGTCCATGTAGCCGAAGTGTTCGAACGGTGTCGGCTGGTTGTCGCGCATCAACGCCGACAGGTCCTGCCAGCGGCTGGACGCGCCGCGATGACCGTCGAGCAGCACCACCGCGTTCGGCGTCGCGGCGTTGAGGCCGTCGGCGATCGCGAGGATCTCGTCGGTGGTCTGCGCGAGCTGCGGCACCGGCTGGCCGTCGTCGCCGGCCTGCGCGTTCAACGCGATCAGCATGTGCACGGCCGGCCGTTCCTGTTGCCAGACCGGGTCCCAGCAATCGGGCGTGTTGTCGAGAACGTCGTCGCCGAGGATCGCCGCGCGCGCCATCATCCCGTCGATGAAGTCGTCCGGCATGCCCCGCAACGTGCGGATCGGCAGGCCGAGCGCGAGCAGGCCGCGGAACGTGAACGCGAGGTTGACCGTGACGAGCGGCCGCGTCACGGTGCTCTGGATGACGACCTTGCGCGGTCGCGCCGATGGCCAGCGCAGTGCGGTCGTGACGCGCCGCTGCAACGCCTGCACGAACGCGCGGCCTGCGGCCGCGTTGTCGACATGGAACAGCAGGTAGCGCGCCTTCGGGAAACCGAGGCGCCCGTAGGCCGTGAGGATGTTGCCCTGGAGGTCGGCGAGCTCCAGCTTGGACGTCCCCGTCGTCCTCATAGGGCGACCACCGACACCGGCACTGCGCGATGCGTGACCAGCGGCACGCCGTCCGAGCGGATCACGCCCGGCG
>CAXTPX010000216.1:0-5642 GCA_964246005.1 uncultured Burkholderiaceae bacterium
CAGCGTCCCGACGGCGATCATGCCGATGAAGGACAACGTCCTGACCCAGACCGGATTCATCGCGCAGTGACGGGCATCGCAGGCTCGACGGTGAGGCGCCGGACGCGAACGGGCGCCCGACGGACGACGAGTTTAGCCGGTGTGCCGGCCCGCCGGAACGACGTCAGACGACGGCCAGTCGCTGCTCGGCGATCGAAAAGCGGTAGCCGCTGCCCCGGACCGTTCCGACCAGATGCTCGTGCGCGGTCGGCGACAGCGCATGCCGCAGTCGACGGATGTGGACGTCGACGGTCCGCTCCTCGAGGAAGACGTGGTCTCCCCACACGTGGTCGAGCAACTGGGCGCGCGAGTAGACGCGCTCGGGATGGGTCATGAAGAAATGCAGCAACCGGAACTCGGTCGGTCCGATCTCGAGCGTCCGGCGCAGGCCGTCGGGTGCGGCGCCGGTCAGGCGGTGCGTCGCGGGATCGAGCGCGAGGCCGCCGATCTCCACGACGTCGTCGGTCAGTTGCGGCGCGCGACGTCGCAGGACGGCCTTGATGCGCGCCATCAGCTCCTTCGGCGAGAACGGCTTGGTGACGTAGTCGTCGGCACCGGCCTCGAGCCCGTCGACCTTGTCGGTCTCGTTGGAACGCGCCGTCAGCATGATGATCGGGACCTCGCGCGTGCGCTCGTCGGCGCGCAGCTGGCGCGCGAAGTGCAGGCCGGATGCGCCGGGCAGCATCCAGTCGAGCAGGACGAGGTCGGGCAGTTCCGCGCGGACCAGCGTCGTCGCCTGCTCGGCAGTCGCGGCGCGGAGCACCTTGTGACCGGCGAAGGTCAGGTTGACGGCGATCAGTTCCTGGATCGCGGGTTCGTCCTCGACGACGAGAATGGTGCTGGGCATCGGGTTGCCTCGTCAGGTGTGGGATTCGCGACGTGCGGAGCGGCGGCGCAACACGCGACGGTAGGTCGATTCTATGACGCTGCCGTGACACGCCGGCTCCGGGTGTAAGCGTGCGCTACACTCGTCCGACCATGTCGTCCTCCTCCGCATCACCCCGCTCGATCGACCCGCCGACCGAGATCATCGTCCACCAGCAGTCGCGTCGCCTCGAGATCGCCTTCGGGGACGCCGAGCGCTACAGCCTCGACTTCGAGTTCCTGCGCGTCCACTCGCCGTCGGCAGCCGTGCAGGGGCACGGGCCCGGCCAGGAGGTCCTGCAGGTCGGCAAGCGCGACGTCACCATCTCGGCCATCGAACCGGTCGGGCACTACGCGATCAAGCCGGTGTTTTCCGACGGGCACGAGAGCGGCATTTTCACGTGGGCGTTCCTGCGGCAGCTGGGACAGCAGAAGGACGCGCTGTGGGCGACCTACCTGCAGCGGCTGTCGGCAGCCGGCGCGAGTCGCGATCCCGACGTCGCAGCGCCGTCCCCGATCGAGGCGGTCGAAGTGAAGTTCGTGCGTTCGGTGCGATGAGCGGGGCGAACGATCCTGTCCCGCCGGGGGCCGGCGGGCAGACGCACTTCGGCTTCGAGACGGTCCCCGAGGAAGCCAAGGCCGCGCGTGTCGCCGACGTCTTCCATTCGGTCGCGCAGAAGTACGACCTGATGAACGACGTCATGTCGGGCGGACTCCATCGCCTGTGGAAGGCCTTCACGATCGGTCGCGCCGCCGTCCGGCCGGGTGCCCGGGTGCTCGACATCGCCGGCGGCACCGGCGACCTCGCCCGCGCGATGGCCGAGCGGGCCGGCCCGACCGGCGAGGTGTGGCTGACCGACATCAACGAGTCGATGCTGTCGGTCGGCCGCGACCGGTTGCTGAACGCCGGGCTGGCGTTGCCGGTCGCGCTCGCGGATGCCGAGCACCTTCCGTTTCCCGACGCCTATTTCGATCGGGTCACCGTCGCGTTCGGGCTGCGCAACATGACCCACAAGGACCGCGCGCTGGCCGAGATGCATCGCGTCCTGCGACCCGGCGGCAAGTTGCTGGTACTCGAGTTCTCGAAGATCTGGAAGCCGCTCGAGCCGCTGTACGACGCGTATTCGCTGAAGGTCCTGCCGTGGCTCGGGCAACGCATCGCCGACGACGCGGACAGCTATCGCTATCTCGCCGAGTCGATCCGCATGCATCCCGACCAGGCGACGCTCGCGGACATGCTGCGGGTCGCCGGCTTCCTCCGCGTCCAGGTGTTCAACCTCGCAGCCGGTGTCGTGGCGCTGCACGAAGGCGTGCGGATGTGACGCGAACGTTCGTGCTTCCCGCTTTGCTATTCTTCCTCCATGCCTTCCGCTTCCTTCTCGCGACTCCCGCTGCCGTTCCTGCCTGATCTCTTCGGGTCGCCGCTGGACGCGCTGCCGGCGGCCATCAATCACCTGCTGGCCGCGGAGCCGTGGGCGCGGGCGCAGCTCGTGCCGCACGTCAACAAGACCCTGCACGTGATCGTGCAGCCGTTCACGATCAAGCTCGCGGTGGCGCCCGACGGGACGGTCGCTCGCGCGACCGGCACCGGCGTGGCCGATACCGTCGTCACGTTGCCGTACTCGACGCTCGCGCGGATGGTCACGGGCGGCAGCGATGCGGTGATGCGCGACATGCGGCTCGAGGGCGACGCGGAGTTCGCGCAGGCCGTGTCGCTGCTCGCGAAGAACCTGCGGTGGGACGTCGAGGAAGACCTGTCGAAGGTCGTCGGTGACGGCGCGTCGCATCGCCTGGTGTCGGCGGCCCGGAAGACGTCGGGCGAGATCAGGCGCACCAACGAGCGGATCGCCGCCGGTCTGTCGGAGTACCTGCTCGAAGAGAATCCGCAACTGGTCAGGCCGCGTGCGGTCGAGTCCCTGGCCGACGGCATCCGCAAGCTGCGCGACGACCTGGCGCGCCTCGAGAAGCGGCTCGATCGACTGACGCTGACTTCGGCCGGCCGCGTTTGAACACCGTCGCGTGCCCGCGTCGCACGAGCGACGACGGGCGCTCTTCGCGGCGTTTTGCGGCGCCGCGCTGACCCTCGCTTTCCGATGCAGCTCTTCCGGCTCTTCATCATCGCGCGCGTGCTGTGGCGCTTCGGTCTCGACGAGATCGTCGCCGGCGGCGTCTCGAGCCCGTTCCTGTTGCGCTCGATCGGGCGCATCCGCTTCGGTCGCGACTTCACGACGCCGCGCGCGGTGCGCCTGCGCCTCGCGCTCGAGTCGCTCGGTCCGATCTTCGTCAAGTTCGGCCAGATGCTGTCGACGCGGCGCGACCTGCTGCCGGCCGAGTTCGCCGACGAGCTGACGCTGCTGCAGGATCGCGTGCCGCCGTTCGACCCGGAACTCGCGATCCGTCAGATCCGCAAGTCGCTGGGCAAGAATCCCGACGAGCTGTTCGCCACCTTCGATCGCGTGCCGGTCGCGTCCGCATCGATCGCGCAGGTTCATTTCGCCACGCTGCGGGCCGCCGCGAACGGACTGGAGCGCGAGGTCGCGGTCAAGGTCCTGCGGCCGAACATGCACCAGGCGATCGAACGCGATCTGGCGCTCTTGCGCACCCTCGCATCCCTCGTCGAACGCGTGTCGGCCGACGGCAAGCGCCTGCGACCGCGCGACGTGGTCAACGAGTTCAGCAAGTACCTGCACGACGAGCTCGACCTGATGCGCGAGGCGGCCAACGGCAGCCAGCTACGCCGCAACTTCGCCGGCTCGAAGTTGCTGCACGTGCCCGAGATGTTCTGGGACTACTGCAGCGAGGCGGTGATCGTGATGGAGCGGGTGTCGGGCATCCCGATCGGCCGCATCGACGCGTTGCGGGCGGCCGGCATCGACCTGAAGAAGCTGTCGCGCGACGGCGTGGAAATATTCTTCACGCAGGTCTTCAAGCACGGCTTCTTCCATGCCGACATGCACCCCGGCAACATCTACGTCGGCGACTCGGGCGTCGACTTCAACCGCTACATCGCGATCGACTTCGGCATCGTCGGCACGCTCACCGACCACGACAAGAACTATCTCGCGCAGAACTTCCTCGCGTTCTTCCACCGCGACTACAAGCGCGTCGCGGTGTTGCACATCGAGTCCGGCTGGGTGCCGAAGGGCACGCGCGTCGACGAGCTCGAGTCCGCGATCCGGGCCACCTGCGAGCCGGTGTTCGACCTGCCGCTCGCCCGCATCTCGCTCGGCCAGGTGCTCCTGCGGCTCTTCCAGACCTCGCGCCGCTTCAACGTCGAGATCCAGCCGCAGCTGGTCTTGCTGCAGAAGACGTTGCTCAACATCGAAGGGCTCGGCCGACAGCTCGACCCCGAGCTCGACCTGTGGGCGACGGCACAGCCGTTCCTCGAACGGTGGATGCGCGACCAGCTCGGATGGCGCGGCTTTCGCGACCGGCTCGCGCAGGAGGCGACGCAGTTCGCCAACTTCGTCCCGCAGGTGCCGCGGCTGTTGCACCGCGTGCTGGCCCACGAGGCCGAGAATCCGCTGGCCGTGGCCGTTGCCGACCTGGTGGCAGCCCAGCGGCGCACGCGGCATGCGATCACCGTCGGGTTCGGCATCGTCGGGGTGCTGCTCGCGGCGATCCTCGTGGTCGCGGCGATGGTGCTGATGCACCACGGTTGGTTGGGCTGACGCAGCGAAGCGCGGTGTCCACCGTGCTCGCCTGACGGATTCGAAGGCCGAGGCACCCCACCCAGGCGGTGCGGCGCTCACATCGCAGTAAGCCCGGCACAGAACGTGCTAATCGCAAGATTGCGTGCCCCCGGTTGCTGCCCGTTCGTCTTCTCAATCCCGAAGGAGAGCAGATGTCCGTCATCGCTTCGAAGTCCGCATTCGCACGATGTCTTTGCGCCCTCACTCTCTTCGGCGCCTCGCTCGACGGGCACGCCGCGGACTTCAGCGATACGTCGATCAGCTATCGCTACGGGACGCAGTTCCGGGAACCGTACAACGACCAGGACATCATCAAGAACATCATCGCGCTCACGCATGCCAGCAGCTATGCGTACGGTCAGAACTTCGTCAACGTCGACTTCCTGTTCTCCAACTACAAGGATCCGAGCACCGTCGGTGGCTCCGGCGCGCAGGAGGCCTATGTGGTCTATCGCAACACGCTGGACATCGGCAAGGTGATCGGCAAGGAGCTCAACTACAGCATCCTGCGCGGCGTCGGCGCCACGGCGGGCTTCGACGTCAACACGAAGAACGACTACGGCTACGCGTCGAAGAAACGGATGCTGGTCCTCGGCCCGACGTTCTCGTTCGACACGCCGGGCTTCCTCAACGTCGGCATCCTCTATCTGAGGGAGAGCAACGCGCCGGTCGGACACCCGGAGCGCTACTACTACAAATGGCACCCGATGCTGACGTCGTCGTGGCTGATCCCCCTCCCGGACCCGCGCTTCCAGTTCGAGGGCTTCGTCAACTACATCGCCGCCAAGGGCAAGGACGAGTTCGGCGGCAACACGAAGCCCGAGACCGACTTCGACGGGCAGATCATGTTCGACGTCAGCGGCTTCGCGGGCGGGCGGAAGGGCCTCTTTCGCGTCGGCGTGGAATACCAGTTCTGGAAGAACAAGTTCGGCAACGACCACAACGGTCCTGCGGGCAGCGGCGCGTACGCGCGGACGCCGATGGTCCGGGCGGACTACCACTTCTGACGTTCCGTCGATCGACGAGCCCTCACCGCGTCCTTCAAGA
>CAXTPX010000217.1:0-5627 GCA_964246005.1 uncultured Burkholderiaceae bacterium
CATCCTGGGCATGGCGAAGGCCCTGATCGCGATCGACGACGCGGCCGTCACGACCGGCAGTCCGCGCGCGATCGACGTCGCGTTCGTCGACGAGCACACGGACGGTTATGCCGGGTTCGCCGACAGCGCCCGTGCGACGACGTGGGACGAGATCGAGACGCAGTCGGGGCTCACGCGCACGGCGATCGAGGCGGCGGCCGACGTCTACCTGCGCGCGAACGCGGTGATCGGCGTCTACGGGATGGGACTGACGCAGCATCGTGAAGGCGTGCAGAACGTACAGATGCTGTCGAACCTGCTGCTGATGCGCGGCAATATCGGCAAGCCGGGCGCCGGCATCTGCCCGGTGCGCGGCCACTCGAACGTTCAGGGTCAACGCACGGTCGGCATCACCGAGAAGCCGGAGCTCGCGCCGCTCGACAAGCTCGCGGCGCTGTACGACTTCGAGCCGCCGCGCGACAAGGGGATGAACACGGTCGAGGCGTGCGAAGGCATCCTGGCCGGCAAGGTCGAGGCGTTCATCGGACTTGGCGGCAATTTCGTGCGCGCGATCCCCGACACCGCGCGCATGGAGGCGGCCTGGTCGAAGATGCGGCTCACGGTGCAGGTCTCGACCAAGCTCAATCGCAGCCACCTGATCCACGGCGACGTGTCGTACATCCTGCCGTGTCTCGGACGCATCGAGATCGACGAGCAGGACGGCGTCGAGCAGATCGTGACGATCGAGGACAGTACCGGCTGCATGCACGCGTCGCGCGGCAAGGTCGCGCCGGCCGCGCCAACGCTGCTGTCCGAGGTCGCGATCGTCGCGGCGCTGGCCGAAGCGACGTTGCCGCCGAATCCGAAGGTGCCCTGGCGGACCTGGACGAATCACTACGGCACGATCCGCGATGCGATCGCCCGCACCTTCCCGGAGATCTTCCACGACTTCAACACGCGCCTCGATACGCCGGGCGGCTTCCCGCGTCCGATCGCTGCCCGCGCACGGCAATGGAAGACACCGAACGGCAAGGCCAACTTCATCGTCCCGACGACCCTCGAGACGACCGGTGACACGACGGCGCACGGCGCGGATGTCCTGCGCCTGACGACGATTCGCAGCGACGACCAGTTCAACACGACGATCTACAGCCTCGACGATCGCTTCCGCCACATCGAGGGCACGCGTCGCGTGCTGTTGATGAACGACGACGACCTCGGTCGATTGGGCCTGGTCGACGGCGACGCGGTCAGCGCGCGAAGCGTCAGCGACGACGAGGTGATCCGCATCGTCGACGACCTGCGCGTGAAGACCTACGACATTCCGCGCGGCTGCGTCGCCGGCTACTTCCCCGAATGCAATCCGCTGATCCCGCTGTCGCATCATGCGAAGGAAAGCAAGGTGCCCGCTGCGAAGGGCATCCCCATTCGACTGACGAAGACGGTCGCGTCGTCGGTCGATGGGCAAACCGCCTGACCCACTGGAGAAACGAATGAGCAGTCCTGCACCTCGCGTCGCACCGTTGCTCCACACGCCGTCCGTCGAAGTGATCGAGGACGACGAAGAGGAGACGATCCAGCACCTGATCGAGACGATGACGAAGATCCAGCAGAAGACGTTCGAGGACGGCGGTCATGCGATCCGCAGCGTCCATGCGAAGAGCCACGGCCTGGTCGAGGCGCAGTTGATCGTGCCGGACCTGCCGCCCGATCTCGCGCAAGGGCTGTTCGCGAAGGCCGGCACCTACCCCGTCGTGATGCGGTTCTCCGCAATCCCCGGCGACCTGCTCGACGACAACGTGTCCGCGCCGCGCGGCCTGTCGATCAAGGTCAAGGGTGTCGAGGGCGCGCGGCTGCCCGGCTCCGAAGGGGCGACCACCCAAGACTTCGTGATGGTCAACGGGCCGGTCTTCAGCGCGCCGAACGCGAAGAAGTTTCTCGGCACGCTGAAGCTGCTCGCGGCCACGACCGACAAGGCGCCGGGTCTCAAGAAGGCGCTGTCCACGGCGCTGCAGGGCGTCGAGAGGATCGTCGAGGCGCTCGGCGGCGAGAGCGCGACCTTGAAGGCGTTGGGCGGCCATCCCGAAACCAACGTGCTCGGCGAGACCTACTACAGCCAGGTGCCGTTGCTGTACGGAGACTACATGGCCAAGTTGAGCATCGCGCCGACGTCCGCCGGCCTGCGCGCATTGACCGATGCGAAGGTCGACCTCGACGACAAGCCGGACGGGCTTCGGGCCGCGGTGGTGGCGTTCTTCGCGTCGCAGGGCGGCGAGTGGGAACTGCGCGCGCAGCTCTGCACCGACGTCGACAAGATGCCAATCGAGGATGCGTCGGTCGAATGGGAAGAAGACGAGAGCCCGTACGTGACCGTCGCCCGTCTGGTCGCAGCGCCGCAACCGGCGTGGACCGCGGCCCGCTCGGCGGTCGTCGACGACCAGCTCGCGTTCAGTCCGTGGCACGGCATCGCGGCGCACCGACCGCTGGGGTCGGTGAATCGCGCGCGCAAGCCCGCCTACGAGATGTCGAAGCGCTTTCGCGCGGAGCACAACGGGGTCACGATCGACGAGCCGGCGAAGGAAGCGACGCTTCCCTGATCGTGCTCAACTCGCCGTCCTGCGCAACGCGATCGCTTCGAGCACGTCGCGCTTGCGCTGCTCGGATGCCATGCCCCACTCGACGATCTCGTCGATCGTCCGAAGGCATCCGACGCACAGCCCACCGGCTGCGCGCTCGTCGACCGAGCCGCGATCGGGATCCATCCGGCAGATCGAGATGCAGGGCGACGGGAGGTCCGCTTCACGCGTGATCGCTGTCATGAAGTCAACTTGAGGAACCACGATGGCTGAAGAGTTGAAGAAGGGCGACGCGGTCGAATGGCACGCGCCGCAAGGCACGATCGAGGGCAAGGTCGAGAAGAAGCTGACGGCGCCGATCGACGTCAAGGGTCATCACGTCGCCGCATCGAAGGACGATCCGCAGTATCTCGTGAAGAGCGACAGGACGGGCGCCGAAGCGGCGCACAAGCCCGATGCATTGAAGAAGCGGGATTGACGAATGGTCGCATCAAAAAGGACTGCAGCCGCCGCCGACGACCACGCGGCCATCGCGCGCGAGTTCGAGGAGGTCGTCAACATGACGGCCGGTGCGATCGGCAAGTGGCTCGACACGAAGGAGTCGCACGTCGTCGGCGCGAAGGACGGCAAGACCGGCACTTCCGAAAGCGGCCCCGAATCGGTGGGTCATCGCTCCGGCCGGCGCATCATCAAGCTGCTCGGCAAGAAGCGCGACGAGCTGACGCCCGATGACTACGCGCACATGCGCAAGGTCGCGGGCTACGTGCATCGCCATCTCGCGCAGAGGCCGGCGGTCGAAGACGTCGAGACGAGTCGCTGGCGCTACTCGCTGATGAACTGGGGACACGACCCGCTGAAGTGACCGGCTAATAACCGCGCTGTCGATCCACGATTCCCGTCACCGTCTCTCCACGTTCGAGACGCGCGATCTTGTCGACGATCTGCACGAGCGTCGCGCTTCGCTGGGTCATCGCCGAACAGTGGGGCGTGATCGTGATGCGCGGTTCGTCCCAGAACGGATGCGCGGTCGGTAGCGGCTCCTCGCGGAACACGTCGAGCGTCGCGCCCGACAGGCGGCCCTCGCGAATCGCACCGAGCAGGTCGTCGTCGACCACGTGGCGTCCGCGGGCGACGTTGATCACGTAACCGTCCGGCAACAGCTTGCCGAGCGCATCGCGATCGATGATGTCCTCGGTCTCGGACGTCAGCGGCAACAGGCAGACGAGAATGCGCGTCCCGGCGAGGAATGCGTCGAGTCGATCGAAGCCCGCGAAGCTGTGCGCGCCATCGACGTGTTTCCCCGTCCGCGACCACAGCGACACCGGAAAGCCATGCGCGATCAGCGCCTCGGCGACCGGCTTGCCGAGCGCGCCGGCGCCCATGATGCCGACCGGATGCGCGGACCGATCGGTCGGCCAGCGCGGCGCCCACCGGCGTTCCCGACGATCGACTTCCATGCGATCGAAGCCACGCACGTGCCGCAACACCGCGTGCAGAACGTACTCGGTCATCAACGGCGCCATGCCGGCGTCTTCGAGCCGGATCAGCGTCACGTCGGCCGGCAACGCGGTCGAGCGCAGCAGGCCATCGACGCCCGCCCCGAGGTTGAAGACCGCCTTCAGCTTCGGCTGGCTCGCATAGAAGGGCTCGGGCGGCGTCCACACGATCGCGTAGTCGGCCGGCGCGCCGCCGTCGGTCCACGCCTCGATGTGCGCCTCCGGCATCAACGACCTGAATTCGGTCAACCAGGGTTCGGGCCTCGCCGCAGCCGGCGCGCAGAAGACGACGCTCGGCACCCCCGTCATCGAATGCTGGTCGCCGCGGTACGCGCCGGCCCGACCAGCCGCCGAATGAATCGCCAGATCTTCGGCACGACCCACGCAGCCAACGCCACCATCGCCGCCAGCAGACCGAAGAACACGTACGGATGCAGTGCGGCGAGCGCGAGTCCGCCCGGCACCATCAGGTCCTCGCCGAGCGACAGGCCGACGTTGCTGAACGGTTCGGGCGACGTGTTCGCGAGCGCGCGGGTGCTGCTCTTCGTCAGATGGGCGCCGGCTGCCAGCGACCCGCCGAGGATGGCAGCGACCAGCGACCCGACCGCGCCGCCGTGCGAGTCGAGCGCGCCGATGGCCGACGCGGCGAGCAACGCGCCCGCCGGTACGCGGATGAACGTGTGCACCGTGTCCCAGATGCTGTCGACCCAGGGAATCTTGTCGGCGAAGAACTCGACGACGACCATGAAACCCGATGCGGCCAGCACCAGCGGATGCGACAGCAGATGGAGGCCTTCGGGCATCGCCACCCAGCCGGCCCGGTCGACGATGCCGACGATGAACAGCACGAGGTACAGGCGGATGCCGCTCGCCCAGCCGAGCGCAGCCGCGAGTGCGACGATCTGCATGGGGTCGAGGGTATTGAGCATGACGGCGGGGTAGGCGATGCGAACCGTATGCGATCGTAACCGCGCCGCGGTCTGCCTGCCACTTCCTCGACGCCGTGTTGCCGTGTCGGACCGCGATGGGCTACCCTCGTTTCATCCCACCCCTTATCGCAAGGAGCATCGATGGGCCGCTTCGTGATCGTCGCCTACCGACCCAAGCCCGGCTGCGAACAGGGGCTCGAGGCCGTGCTCGCCAAGCATCTTCGCGTGCTGTCCGAACGACAGCTCGTCACCGAGCGCCCGGCGTACATGATGCGCGGCGGCGACGGCACGATCGTCGAAGTCTTCGAATGGCGGTCCGCAGAGGCGATCGAACAGGCGCACACCGACCCCGCCGTGGGTGCCTTGTGGGGCGAGTTCGCCGCAGTCTGCGATTACGTGCCGCTGTCGGGCCTGCCCGAAGCGCAGCAACTGTTCGCGGAGTTCGACGCGATCGCGCCGTGAATCGTTCAGGACGCCGGCAACGGATGGCCCGGCATCAGTTCGTACGGATGCTTCCAGCCCGGCATCGCCGCGATGCGCTCCGTCCAGGCACCGATCGATGGAAAGTCGCCCCAGTCGACCCCGAACTCGCTCGGGAAATACAGGTATCCGATCAACGACAGGTCCGCGGTCGTCAGCCGGTCAGC
>CAXTPX010000218.1:0-5596 GCA_964246005.1 uncultured Burkholderiaceae bacterium
ACCGAGTAGTACGGATGGAACGGGATGCCGTCGAGCGGAATGCCGTTCGCGTCCTTCTTGTCCTTGATGTCGATGCCGTCCGGATTGTTGGAGCCCACCTCGTGCAGCGCCACGATGTGCGCCGCCACGAGGCCGAGCAGCACCAGCGGGATCGCGATCACGTGGAACGAGAAGAAGCGGTTCAACGTGGCGTCCGACACGACGTAGTCACCACGGATCCAGATCGACAGCTCGGGCCCGATGAACGGCACGGCCGAGAACAGGTTGACGATGACCTGCGCGCCCCAGAACGACATCTGGCCCCACGGCAGCAGGTAGCCGAAGAACGCCTCGGCCATCAGGCACAGGAAGATGGCCGTGCCGAAGATCCACACCAGTTCGCGCGGCTTGCGGTACGAGCCGTAGATCAGCCCGCGCACCATGTGCAGGTACACGACGATGAAGAACATCGACGCGCCGGTCGAGTGCATGTAGCGGATCAGCCAGCCCCACGGCACCTCGCGCATGATGTACTCGACGCTCGCGAAGGCCACCGGCACGCCGGCCGCGTTCAGCGATGCATCGGGCTTGTAGTGCATCACGAGGAAGATGCCCGTGACGATCTGGATCACCAGCACCAGCAGCGCGAACGATCCGAAGAAGTACCAGATGTTGAAGTTCTTCGGCGCGTAGTACTCCGACAGATGCGCCTTCCATGTCGACGTCAGCGGAAACCGTGTGTCGACCCAGCCGAGCAGCCGCTCGGGCGCCGATGCGTCCGCCGGGACCTCAACCACCTTCGTGTTCGCCATGTAGATCTCCGCGGCGCTCGGGCCGCTGGTCGGATTGCTTGCTGTACGTGTCCGTCGCGACGGGCGACGGGCAGGGCGTCGTGCTTATGCCTTCGGCTCTTCGCCGATCAGGATGCGGCTATCGGTGAGGAACGTGTACGGCGGGACCGGCAGGTTGTCCGGCGCGGGCTTGTTCTTGAAGACGCGCCCGGCCAGGTCGAACGTCGAGCCGTGGCATGGGCAGAGGAAGCCGCCCGGCCAGTCGTCCGGCAGACTCGGCTGCGCACCCGGCGTGAAGCGCGCGGAAGGCGAGCAACCGAGGTGCGTGCAGACGCCGACGGCGACGAGGTATTCCGGCTTCAGCGAACGCCACTCGTTGCGCACGGCCGGCATCGGCGTCAGATCGGACTGGTTGCGCTTGGACTGCGGGTCCGCCAGCTCCGGGTCGTTCTTCTTCAGCTCGTCGACCTGCTCCTTGCTGCGGCGAACTACCCACACCGGCTTGCCGCGCCACTCGAAAGTGCGCAACTCGCCGACGGCCATTCCGGAGATGTCCGCCTCGACCGGTGCACCCGCGGCCTTGGCCTTTTCGGACGGCTCGAAGCTGCCCACCAGCGGCGTGACGGCCGCAACCCCCGCGACGCCGCCGGCCGCGCAAGTCGCGATCAACAGGTTGCGTCGGCCCTTGTCCATGGGCTTGGGCGCGCTTGCACCGACTTGGGAACCGCTGCCGAAGGTGGATCCGGGCGTGCCGGCAAGAGAGTTTGCGCTGGGCATGAGAGCGCCGAATCCGTCGCGGTCGGCCTGGGTGAGTGTCGGAGTGAGGACCTGCGGGCAGGTTCGGAAAGGCCAGGTCGGCGACCGGGGAGACGGCAACCGAATTTCAAGGAGAGCAGATCGTGGCCGTTCCCGACTGCGCGCGGCACGGATTTTTTTCAGCCGCTGATTTTACCGGATAAGCGAGGCGAATCAAAGTTTGACGACCGGGAAGCCACGTCTTGCCGAAGCGATGCCCTAAAATGCAGCGCTTCGGACAACGGAAGGATCTCGATGAGCATGCTGAGGGAGTTTCGCGACTTCGCGATCAGGGGCAACGTCGTCGACCTGGCGGTCGCGGTGATCATCGGCGGTGCGTTCGGCAAGATCGTCGATTCGATGGTGAAGGACCTGATCATGCCGGTGGTCGGGTGGATCTTCGGCGGCCTGGACTTCTCGAACTACTTCGTCCAACTCGGAACCGTGCGGGTCGACCAGGCTGCCAAGATCGGACACCCTGCGCCTTTCTCGTACAAGGAACTGTCCGACGCGGGAGTAGCCGTCTGGGGCTATGGCAGCTTCCTCACCGTTCTGCTCAACTTCGTCATCCTGGCCTTCATCATCTTCTGGATGGTGAAGCTCATCAGTCGCGCGAAAGGCAGGCTGGACGCGGTTGCGCCGCCGGTGCCCGAAGACGTTCTGCTGCTGCGCGAGATTCGCGACTCGCTGAAACAACCCTGACTGCGAAGGTGTACTGCCGAGCCGGCGTGGCGGGCGTCATCGCGCACCGCCGCGCGTCACTTCTCCATCGAACCCTGCATGCCATCCGTCGCTGCCTCGCGCAGCTCCCGCACCATCGCCCACCGCCTGTGGTTGCTCTTCGCGCAGACCGCGACGGTGGCGATGGCGCTGCTGTTCATCGTGCAGACGCTACGGCCCGAATGGCTGCAGGCGCAGCCGCCCGTCGGCAGCGTCACCGGCAACGTCGTCATCAACGAGACTGCCGCCGTCACGAGGGCGTCGCTGCCGGTGTTCCAGGGGGGCCGTCCGGATTCGTACAACAGCGCCGTTCGGCTCGCGACACCGGCCGTCGTCAGCATCGACATCAACGGCGAAGCGCACGGGGGGCACGATGCGTTCTCCGATGATCCCCGTCAGCGGCGCGGCCAGGGCCGGCGACTGAACGAGGCTCTCGCCGAACGGACGCTCGCGTCGGGCGTCATCGTCAGCGCGGATGGCTACCTGCTGACGAACCGCCATGTGATCGAAGGCGCCGACGAGATCCTCGTCACGCTGTCCGATGGACGCACGACGCAGGGGACGGTGGTCGGCAGCGACGCCGAGACCGATCTCGCGGTGCTGAAGGTGGCGTTGCGCGACCTGCCGGTGATCACGCTCGGACGCATCGAGGACGCGCACGTCGGCGACGTGGTGCTCGCGATCGGCAATCCGTTCGGCGTCGGACAGACCGTCACGATGGGCATCATCAGCGCGCTCGGTCGCAACCACCTGAACCTGACCAACTTCGAGAATTACATCCAGACCGATGCCGCGATCAACCCGGGGAACTCGGGCGGGGCGCTCGTCAACGCGAACGGCAACCTGATCGGTATCAACTCGGCGATCTTCACGAAGGCGTCCGGCGGCTCGCTCGGCATCGGCTTCGCGGTGCCGGTGTCGACGGCGAAGGAAGTGCTCGAAGGGATCATCACGAACGGCGAGGTCGTGCGCGGCTACATCGGCGTGGAACCGCAGGACATCTCGCCGGCCGAGGTCGAGGCGCTGACGTTCGGTCGCAGCAAGGGGGCGTTCATCTCGGGCGTCTATCGCGGCGGACCGGCGGACCAGGCCGGCGTCAAGCCCGGCGACATCCTGGTCGCGGTCGACGATCGATCGATCGTCGACACCGTCACGATGCTGGACTCGATCGCTCGCCTCAAGCCCGGCTCGCTCGCGAAGCTGAAGCTCCTGCGACGGAAGGAAGAGCTCGACCTGTCGGTGAAGGTCGCCTCGCGGCCGAAGCCCGGGAGCCAACGCGATTCGATGCGGGACCGCTGAGGCATCCCGACCCGATGCATCTTCCCGCCCTCGTCTCGTATCTCCAGGGACTTCGAGAGAACAACAACAAGGCCTGGTTCGTGATGAACAAGCCGGCCTACGACATCCTGCGGCCCGAGTTCATCACGCTGGTCGGCCAGGTCGTGTCCGGTCTCGCGAAGCACGACGCGCTGATCGCGGACGTCGACGCGAAGAAGGCGCTGTTCCGCATCTATCGGGACGTGCGCTTCTCGAACGACAAGACGCCGTACAAGAGCTATTTCTCGGCGGCGCTGGCAGAGTTCGGCCGGAAGAAGACCGGGCCGATGTATTACCTGAGCATCGACGCGGACGCGCGGCTGCATCTGGCCGCCGGTTGCTACCTGCCGGAGCGCGACGCGCTCGCCCGCTTCCGGCGGCACGTCGTCGACGACCCGGCCGGCATCACGCGCGTGATGAAGAACAGGCGGCTCGTCGCGGCCTACGGTGGACTGAGCGAGGAGGACAGGCTCGCACGCCTGCCGAAGGGCTACGACCCGGCTGCGCCCGACATCGGGAAGATCGCGAACCTGCTGCGGTTGAAGAGCTTCGTCGTCTCGACGAACGTCAATCTCGGCGTGAAGTCGCAAGCGAAGGCCGCGGACGAACTGGTCTCGACGATCGTCGACCACTTCGCGGCAGCGGTGCCGCTCAACGCGTGGCTGCGGAAGGCGCCGAAGGACTGACTCAGGTCGACGCGAGCGGGTCCGCGCGGCCCTTGCCGACCCGCACGAAGCGCGCGACCAGCAAGCCCGCTTCGTACAGCACGACGAGGGGGATCGCGAGCAGCATCATCGACCCCGGATCGGGCGGCGTGATCACCGCGGCGATCACGAACGACGCGACGATCACGTACGGCCGGATGCTGCGCAGCGTCTCGACCGAGACGACGCCGAAGCGCACCAGCACGACGACGACGATCGGCACTTCGAACGTGACGCCGAACGCGATGAACATCGTCATCACGAAGCCGAAGTACGCGTCGATGTCCGGCGCGACCAGCACCGACTTCGGCGCGAACTCGTTGATGACGCGGAACACGGTGCCGAAGACGAAGAAGTAGCAGAACGCGACGCCGACGAGGAAGAGGAGGAAGCTCGACGAGATGATCGGCAGCGCGAGCTTCTTCTCGTGCGCGTACAGGCCGGGCGCGACGAACGCCCACATCTGGTACAGCACGATCGGCAACGCCAGCACGAACGCGACCAGCAGCGTGACCTTGATCGGCACGAGGAACGGCGTGATGACGCCGGTCGCGATCATCTTCGTGCCCTCGGGCAGCGCGCTCAACATGGGCATCGCCATCACGTCGTAGATGTGCGACGCGAACGGCACGAGGCAAACGAACAGCAGCACCACGGCAGCCGCCGCCTTGACGAGCCGCGAGCGCAACTCGACCAGATGCGACATGAACGAGTCGCCGGCGTCGGGTTCGGTCGGTCCACCGAGTTTGGGGAAAGCCATGTCAGCGAACGCGATAGCGGGCGACGCGGGCCGCGCCCGACTGCACGCGCGTACGCTTGCGGCGGGCGCTCCTGAACCACATCGGCACGCCGCTCTGCCGCTTGGCGACGTTGCGCCGCCACTTCTCGCGACGCTTCGACGGCATCGGATCGATCGCGGAATGGAACGCGGCGTTGCCGTCCGACAGCGGCGTCATCTGCTCGTCCGCCGCCGCCAGCGCCGGGCTCATCGGCGACGTCTCGAAAGCCGCGTTGAGGTCGGCCTCGGTCTGGCGCAGGCTGCCGTGCACCGACGACTCGAACGAGCTCGCGGCGGTCTTCACGTGATCGCGCACGGCCCGCAGTTCGTCGATCTGCATCTCGCGATTGACCTCGGCCTTGACGTCCGCGAGATAGCGCTGCGCGCGTCCGAGCAGCGTGCCGACGGTGCGCGCGACCTTCGGCAGTCGCTCGGGTCCGATGACGACCAGTGCGACCACGCCGATGACGGCGAGCTTGGTGAGACCGATGTCGAACACGGTTCAGTCGTGC
>CAXTPX010000219.1:0-5596 GCA_964246005.1 uncultured Burkholderiaceae bacterium
GAAGAAGCCGCCGATGTAGTCCTGCATCGCCTCGGAGATGTCCTGCGTCTGCTTCTGGTTGCGCTGCCAGTGCGCGGTGGTCGACACGAGCTGGAACGGATCGAAGTCGTACTTCGCCGTGAGGCCCTGCAGCACGTAGGTGTCCGCGAACGGTTCGGCCACGTCGAACGGCTGGTAGTGCACTTCGTTGCGAGGCGGAACGTCGATGGTGTTCGGTGCATCCTGCGTGATGCGCTGGTACAGCAGGGTGCCGGTGATCGACAGGCGATCAGTCGGCTCGAGCAGCACGGATGCACGTGCGCCGTGCAGCCGCTCCGTATTCGAATCGCTGAAGGTCCGCGTGACAGGGGCCGCGGTCACGTCGCCGCGCATGGTGCTGCCGTTGGTCTCGAGCGGGAACGGGCTCAGCGCCTTGCGATCGATCCAGCCCGCGACGTACTTGTCGGTCAACACCAGGCGCAGCGCCGCGACGCCCTCCGACAGCGGAACGTTGAGCATGGCGTTCTCGGTATGGCTGAGGCCGCCGCCCTGCGTGCCGGAGCCGATGCCCTCGACGGAGCCGAAGAACCTGCGGCTGTCGGGCGCGTTGGTGACGAGCTTGATCGTGCCGCCCATCGATCCGGCGCCGTAGAGCGTGCCCTGCGGCCCGCGCAGCACTTCGATGCGGTTCAGGTCGTACAGCGTCGGATCGATCACGACCTTGCCGTTCTGCGCCATCGCAGGCGGTGTCAAGGCGATGTCGTCGAGGTAGAAGCCCACCGTGGGTGACTCGCCGCCGGTGGACGTCAGGCCGCGCATCTCGTATTCGGTCTGGCCCGGCCCGGAACTCTTGAACGAGATCCCGGGGATCTGTTGCGCCGCCGAGCGGAAGTCGGTGATACCGCGGGCCTGCAGTTCCTCGCCGGTCAGCACGGTCACGCTCGCCGGCGTCGTCTGGACCGTCGAGTTTCGCTTCTCGGCGGTGATGGTGATCGTCTCGAGGCTGTTGGCACTGGCGGAGGCCGCGGGCGAAGAACCCGCGGGTTGCTCCTGGCTCGATGCCGCACCGGCCAGGAGCGCGCAGTAGAGGGCCACTGCCTTCGCGATGGCGTTGGGTTCGGGGCGCCTCTGCCGGATGGCCATCACGCGGCGGCAGGCAGGTCCGGTCCGGTCGGCATGGGTCGAGACGTTCATTCGTCAACTCCAGTGAGGTTGAGGGTTCAGATGTCGAGCGCCATCAGCGAGAGGGCTTCCGTTCGCGGGGGCTGCGTGAAGACGCTGACCGCCCCGACCACCGCCAGATTGATCGCCATCGCGATCAGGCCCGGCTCCCACTCGGGCACGGTCCGGGCCCAGAAGCGGGACGAGAACGGCGCCAGCAGGGCGACGAAGCCGGCGACCAGTCCGGCGAGGACGCCGAGCGCGCTGGTTCGCTTCCACAGGAAGCCGAGGAACACGCCGGGCGCGAGCATGCCGATCGCGGAATAGGCGTCGAGCAGGATCTTGACGAGCGAGCCCTTCTGGCTGATCGACAGCCAGACCGCGCATGCCGCGAAGACCACCAGCGATCCACGCGACAGTCGCAGCGACGCACGGTCCGAGAGGTCGGGCCGCAGCGGGCGCACGACGTTGCGCGCAAAGATGGACCCTGCCGCGACCAGTTGCAGCGATCCGGGCGCGAGCGCGAGCAGGAAGCCGGTCCCGGCGAGGAGCCCGACCATCCACGGCGGATAGCGGTCGGACACGAACTGCAGCATGGCCGCGTTGAGGTTGTCGCCAGTCGGATGGGTGCCGGCGACCAACGCCGCGAAGCCCAGCAGGATGATGAAGAAATAGGCGAGCGAATAGAGCGGCTGCCAGATGGCGTTCTGCCGGATCGCGCTCGCGCTGTGCGCGGCGTACGACATCTGGAACAGGTGCGGAAACACCCAGTTGCCGAGCGCGATGTTGGTCGCGGAGGTCATCAGCCAGATCGTCGTGGTGGGCGAAGCCGGGTCCAGCCCGGGGAACTTGCCGATGCCCGGATGGCGGACCTCGGCCATGTCGAACACGTCGAAGAGGGAGGCGGCGCCGACCTTGCTCGCGACCGTCGCGCAGAGGAGCACCACGACGACGACCATCAGCACATCCTTCACGCCGGCCGCGAAGGCCGCGGAGCGGATCCCGGCGAAGAACACGAAGGCGATCATCAACACGCCCGCGAAGATCGTCGCGGCCGGGCCCGAGATCGACTCGCCGAACGTCACCTGGACGATCAGCCCGAGGCTGACGAGCTGGATCTGCACGTACACCACCAGGGTCGCGATGCCGATCACGCCGGTGAGCACGCCGAGCCACGGCGCGTCGTAGCGCGACGCGAAGAAGTCGGCCTGCGTCACGAGCTTGCCGAGGCAGCCGGCTCGCCAGATCTTCGGCATCAGCCAGTAGCCGACCGCGTAGCTCATCGAGACCGAGCAGAAGGCCAGGTAGGCCGGCGCCCCGAGCGCCCACGCATAGCCGGAGATGCCCAGCACGGCGAAGGTGGTGTAGACCTCGCCGGCATTGATGAACCAGAACAGCAGCGTACCGAGACTGCGACCGCCGACGGCCCACTCGGCCAGCGTGGCGCGGCGCTGCTGGCGCCGGCCGTAGAGGGCAGCACCCGCCACGGTGGACAGGAGGATGGCGAGGACGATCGCCAGCTTCAAGCGCGCTCTCCCGGCGTCTCGGTGGCGGCGGCGATCGCCGCATCGCGCCGAAAGACCCAGGCGATCACCACGCTGGTCAGCACGATGCCCACCATCTGCCATGCCATCGGAAAGGGCAGATCGAAGGGCCTGTACCCGACGTCGTTGACGAGCGGCGCGAGCCCGGCCTGCCAGATGAACGGAAAGAGCAGCCACCAGCGGTGGGTGCGACGGACCGGCCTGGCGGGCGATCGAGGACCGGTCTGCATTGCGACGACTCGTAGAGTTGGACTGCACAACTTCGCTCGAAGTGTGTCGGTAAACCGCACGTTCGCGCAAGAACTTTGCGCTGCGATTCCCACGCTCGCGACAGTTCCGCGGGACGCAGACTTGCTCGACCTTGACGTGCAGTCCAGCGCTACATACACTCCGCAGCCCGTGCAGTGCAACGCACCCCATCAGGCTGGTCCATGATCGGTGAACGGCTCAAGGAAATGCGTATGGCGCGCGGGCTCTCGCTGCGCGCGCTTGCTGTGCAGGCCGGTGTTTCGGCCACGCTGTTGAGCCAGGTCGAACGCGCGGTGACCGATCCGAGCCTCGAGACGATGCGGCGACTGGCCGGCGTCTTCGGGGAATCGGTTTCGTCGCTGTTCGCCGAGACCGCGCCGCAATCGGTCTGGATCAGCCGGCCCGGCCATCGCTCCCTGCTCACCGCGCCGGCGGGCCGGGTCGGCTACGAACGGCTGACCGCGGGCAACGGCCAGCTGGAGGTGTTGCGCGCCGTGCTCGTCCCCGGGCAGATGTCGGCCGACGAGCCGCGCGGCCATTCATCGAGCGAGTGCGTGTACGTGGTCGCCGGCGAGCTGACCGTGCGGATCGGCGGCATCGACCACCGCGTGCTCGCCGGAGAAAGCATTTCGTTCGACTCGCGGCTGCCCCACCGTTATGCGAACAACTCCCAGGCGCCGACCGAGATCATCCTGTCGGTGACGCCCCCGAACCCTTGATGCGAAGCCGACCATGACCCGCGAAGCCGGTGACGAAACCTTCATGCTCCACGACCTGCGCGTCGAGGTGGTCGCGCCCGAAGGTGCGCGCCTGCTCTGCAATGCGCGGCCCGGCGACCATTTCGAGCTGCGCGGCGAGATGCTCCATCTGCCCGATGGCCAGGGGTTCTCGATCTACTCCCTCGGCGCACTGTTGCCGCTCCTCGCCGCGAAGCAGCGGCCGACGCACCCCAACGACTGGATGAGTACCGACGCCGAAGTCGCCTGCCCGGACCCGAACTGCCCGTCACGCTTCCGGATCACGCGGACCGGCTTGCGGAGGTTCCGGCATTCGGACACGACCGCTGTTCCGCTCCCATCGCCCGCCGCATGAAACAGGCCTCTCGCATCGATCTCGCTCCCGATTACGCCATCTCGCGCGTGATCAAGGGAGGCTGGCAGCTGGCCGGCGGGCACGGCGCGATCGATCGGGCCACGGCCATCGCGGACATGGACGCCTACTTCGACGCCGGCATCACGACCTTCGATTGCGCCGACATCTACACCGGTGTCGAGGAGATGATCGGCGCGTTCCGGCGCGATCGCACGAAGCGGCGTGGTCGCGACAGCGTCGCGCAGTTGAAGGTGCACACCAAGTTCGTGCCCGACCTCGCGGCGTTGCCGAGCCTCGACCGGACGGACGTCGAGCGGACCATCGATCGATCGCTGGCGCGGCTCGGCGTCGAACGCCTCGACCTGGTCCAGTTCCACTGGTGGGACTACCGCGTGCCACGCTATCTCGAGACCGCATCGTGGCTCGCCGACCTGCAGCGCGCCGGCAAGATCGACCGGCTGGGCGGCACCAACTTCGACACGGTCCACGCGCGCGCCGTCGCGGCCGCGATCCCGATGATCAGCATGCAGGTGCAGTACTCGCTGCTCGATCAACGACCACGGTCACTGCTCGCGCCCTTCTGCGACGAAGCGGGCATGCAACTGCTGTGCTACGGAAGCGTCGCGGGCGGGTTCCTGTCGGAACGCTGGCTCGGCGTGACCGAGCCGGCCGATACGCTCGAGAACCGTTCGCTGATCAAGTACAAGCTGATCATCGAGGACTTCGGCGGCTGGGACCTGTTCCAGCACCTTCTGGCAAGCCTGCGTCAGGTCGCAGGCAAGCATGGCGTGTCGATCCCGACGATCGCGATGGGCTGGGTGCTGCGTCAACCGGGCGTCGCAGCGGCGATCGTCGGCGTGCGCCGCGGCGACCATCTTCCGGATCATCTGCGCGCGCTCGATCTCGTGCTCGACGATGCGGACTTCGCGGTGCTCGACGCAGTCCTGGCGCAGCGGAACCCGAACATCGGGGACACCTACACGGTCGAGCGCGACCTCGAGGGCCGCCACGGTCGTGTCATGCACTACGACCTCAGCGACGCGCCGGAGGCGACCCCGACGCCGTAGCGTCTTCCGAACCGTCGAGCGCATCACGGTTGCCTCGTCGGACGCTCGCGACGTCGCCCTCCCCGCTCAGCCCTGCAACCATCTCAGCGCGTACCACCAGGCCGGCACCGTGAACAGCGACAGCGGGATGCCGATGCCGAGCATCAGCCCGGTCAGCGGGACGTTGAGCTGGTACTGCGCCGCGACGATCGCGCCGCCGATCATCGGCGCCATCGCTGACTCGAACACCGTGACGTTCGCCACCTCGCGCATCGTGATCGGCAGCAGCCCGAGATACAGCACGGCCATCAGCGCGGGGACGAGGAGGAGCTTGAATGCGAGTCCCACGGCGAGCGCCCGTCGATTGCCGACGAGGTCCTTCACCTGCAGCTGGCTTCCGACCGAGAGCATCGCGAGCATCGGGATCGCGCCGGCCAGGCGCATCAGCCTCGCGTCGCTCCACGACGGCAGCGGCGGCCGCAGCGTCGCCACCGTCAGCAACAGCGCGACGAACGGCGGGCACTC
>CAXTPX010000220.1:0-5596 GCA_964246005.1 uncultured Burkholderiaceae bacterium
CACTTCGAGTTCGGTCGCCTGTTCGAGCGGATCGACGATGCCGGGAAGAGCCGCGAACACTTTCGCGCTGCGGCCGTCGCGAGCGTCGAGGCCTGACCGCTGCCCGCGGCGGGCAAGGATTGCAAGTCGGCGCACGCCGATCGCTCGGTGATTAAGTCACTCGAGCGACCTGCAATCCTGCCGTGCCTTGCCATGGCTTCGCGCCTAGATTGACGTCACTCGGGCAGCACGCGAGTCCACGATGCAGCGATCGCATCGGCCATCAATCTGCGAAGGAGTTCCAAAAATGAAATCCAATTACAGCTTCAAGTTTCCGGTGATCGATACCGTGCTCAGCGTGGCCGTCATCGGGTCCGTCGCCGCGCTGGTTCTGGCGGTCGTCTTCTCACCGGATGTCCTCAGCGTTCTCGCGTGAATCGCATGAGGCCGGCCCAGGGCCGATCGACTCGCCGGGTCGATCGGCCGTCCCGTCGTGAGGTGGTGCAATGATCCGGCAGTCCGGAAGAGTCCGTATTGCATTACCCTGTCCGCCGCGTCGTTCGCAGTGCGCCACTCATCCGTTCAATGGCAGCCGAAACGTTTCCGGCCCCGACAGCGATCAGTTCCAGTCACGAAGCGCAGAGCAATGCCCGTCGACCAACGCCGGAGACCGTGATGATGAATGAATCAGATCTGGATATCGAGCATTCGGATTGGCTGTCGGCCGTGCAGGGCGCCAGCCGTTCGATCGTGTTTCCCGCCCGGACGATCATCATCCAGGAAGGCGACGCCGGCGATACCCTGTATGTCATCAAGACCGGTCGCGGCAAGATCTTTTCGACCAATGGTGCGGGCAAGGAAATCGTGTTCGCGACCTTCGGTCCGGGCGACACGCTGGGCGAGCCCAGCCTCGACGGCGGGCCACGTTCCGCCTCGGTGATGACCACCGAGCCGACGACCTGCCTGATCGTTCCGATCGGGACGGTCAGGGCGTTGATGCTCGAGAATCCACGGCTTTCGATTCAGGTCGTCAACAAGCTGATCCGCTTGTTGCGCGCTTCCAACGAGAACCTGAAGAGCGTGGCGCTCGAAGATGTCTACGGCCGCGTGATGCGACTATTGATGAAGTCTTCGGTACCGGACGGTTGTGGCTGGATCGTCCATGAGCGTTTCACGCATCAGGCGATCGCCGACCGGGTCGGATCGTCGCGCGAAATGGTCAGCCGCATCCTGAAGGGCGTCGAGCAGGGCGGTTACCTGACGTTCGAGAAGGATCGAATCGTCATCCACCGCAAGCCGCCTTCGGGATGGTGACGCGGGTCGGCGACCCGCGACATCACACCGGGGCCGGCGACCGCACCAGCTTCGCCGGGACCGACAGCGTCAACAGCGCGCCGACGACCAGCGAGACGGCGAGCAGATAGACGCCCGAGTCGGTGCTGCCGGTCTGGTCCTTCAGCCAGCCGACCGCGTACGGCGCGACGAAGCCCGACAGGTTGCCGAGCGAGTTGATCAGCGCGATGCCCGCGGCTGCCGCGGTGCCGGCGAGGAACGCGGTCGGCAGACTCCAGAACAACGGCAGCGTGGTCATGATGCCCATCGCGCCGACGGTCAGGCCGGCCATCGCGAGCGTCGTGTTCTCGCGGAACAGAACGCTGAAGACGAGCCCGGCGGCGGCGAGCAATCCCGGGATCGCGATGTGCCAACGGCGCTCGCCGGTGCGATCGGCGTGACGTGCGACGGCCACCATCGCGACCACCGCGCACGCCCACGGGATCGCGGACAGGAGACCGATCGTCAGCGCATCGGCGATGCCGGTCTGCTTGATGATCGTCGGCAGCCAGAAGCTCATGCCGTAGAGGCCCATCACGAACGAGAAGTAGATCAGGCCCATCAACCAGACGCGACCCGTCAACAGGACCTTGCCGACCGGCTCGTCGGTCTTGTGCGCGTTGTCGACCTCGATGTGCCGCGCGAGCAGTGCCTTCTCGTCGGGCGTGAGCCATTTCGCATGCGTGATGCGGTCGTCGAGGTAGAACAGGACGAAGATGCCGACCAGGATCGAGGGCAACCCCTCGATCAGGAACATCCACTGCCAGCCCGCCCACCCGTTGACGCCGGCCAGGTCGCGGAGAATCCAACCCGACAACGGCCCGCCGACCACACCCGAGATCGCGACCGCCGTCATGAACATCGCGGTCATGCGCGCGCGCCGGTGCGCCGGGTACCAGTACGTGAGGTACAGGATGATGCCGGGGAAGAAGCCGGCTTCGGCCGCGCCGAGCAGGAAGCGGACGACGTAGAACATGATCGGCGACGAGACGAACATCATCAGCGCCGACAGGATTCCCCACGAGATCATGATCCGCGCGATCCACACGCGCGCGCCGACCCGGTGCAGCGCGACGTTGCTCGGCACTTCGAAGATGAAGTAGCCGATGAAGAAGATGCCCGACCCGAGCCCGTAGACCGTCTCGCTGAACTTGAGGTCGGTCAGCATCTGCAGCTTCGCGAAGCCGACGTTGACGCGGTCGAGATACGCGACCACGTAACAGAGCATCAGGAACGGTACCAGTCGCCAGGCAACCTTGCGATAGGTCGCCTCCTCGAAGGTCGATGCCGCCAGCGAGCCACGCTGGTCGTGGTCGGACAGAAGGTTTGCAGCCACGGAGGTCTCCTTGTTTTGCGCGCTTCGCATCTTGCGTCGCGCGGACCGCCGATGCAACGGTCAACGATCGGGGTCAACCCTGATGGCCTGCATCGCCGTCAGACGCACCGCCCTCCGTCGACCTCGATGCAGACGCCCGTGATGAAGCGGGCCTCTTCGGACGCCAGGTACAGGCACGCGTTGGCGACATCTTCGGGCGTCGAGAAGCGGCCCATGGGGATCGATGCGACGAAGGGCGCGCGGTTCTCCGGCGTGTCCTCGACGCCCATGAATTCGGTGAGGAGGCCGGTCGCGGCCATCACCGGGTTCACGCAGTTCACGCGGATGTTGTCCGGGCCGAGTTCGGCCGCCATCGAACGGCTCGTCGTGATGACCGCACCCTTGCTGCCGTTGTACCAGGTGAGTCCGGGCCGCGGTCGCACGCCGGCCGTCGACGCGATGTTCACGAACGCGCCACCGCCATTGCTCCGGAAGTGCGGCACGAAGTGCTTCGCGGTCAGGTAAAGACTCTTCACATTCACCGCGTACACGCGATCGAACTCGGCTTCGCTCACCTCGAGCATCGGTCGGTTGCGGTGCGTCGTGCCCGCATTGTTGACGACGACGTGCACGTTGCCGAACGCCTCCAGCGTCGCGGCGAGCATCGCTGCGATATCGGCATCCTTCGAGACGTCCGTCCTGGTCGCGACGGCCTTGCCACCGGCCGCGCCGATCGCAGCGGCGACCCGC
This sequence comes from uncultured Burkholderiaceae bacterium, assembly GCA_964246005.1. GTDB lineage: Bacteria > Pseudomonadota > Gammaproteobacteria > Burkholderiales > Burkholderiaceae_D > CAHJXF01. The sequence continues at coordinate 3,377 of CAXTPX010000220.1, forward strand.
GCTGCGGCCGCGAGGTCGATGTCGGCCACGACCACGCTCGCCCCTTCCTGCGCGAACCGATGGACGATGCCCTCGCCGAAGCCCGAACCGCCGCCGGTCACCACGACCGTCCTGTCCCGTAAACGCATCTCGTCTCCCCGTCTGCTTCAGCCGTGCCGGATCGCGACCGTCTTCAACGTCGTGAACCCGTACAGCGCCTCGAAACCCTTCTCGCGACCGTGGCCGCTCGCGCCGACGCCGCCGAACGGCAGCTCGACGCCGCCGCCGGCGCCGTAGTCGTTGATGAACACCTGCCCGCTCCGCACCGCGTGCGCCATGCGCATCTGGCGCGCGCCGTCGCGCGTCCAGACGCCGGCGACGAGGCCGAACGCCGTGCCGTTGGCGAGCCGCACGGCGTCCGCTTCGTCGTCGAACGCCATCGCCGCGAGGACCGGCCCGAACACTTCTTCCTGCGCGAGGCGATGGTCGGGCGGCACGTCGCAGAGCAGCGTCGGCGCCTGGTAGAAGCCGCCGTCGGGCGCCTCGTCGACCACGCGCCCCCGTGCCATCACGGGAACGCCGGCCTGCTGTGCGTCCGACAGGAAGTCGGAGACGCGCTGCAGCTGCGCGCGGCGGATCAGCGGGCCGCAGTCGAGATCCATCATCGCCGGACCGACGCGCAGCGTCTCGAACAGGGACGCGAGCAGGTCGAGCACCCGGGCGTAGGCCGTGCGTTCGACCAGCAGGCGGCTTCCCGCCGAACACGTCTGCCCCGCGTTCTGCACGATCGCGTTGACGACCGCCGGCAGGACCGCGTCGAGGTCCGCGTCCGCGAAGACGATCTGCGGCGACTTGCCGCCGAGTTCCAGCGTCACCGGCGTGTGGTGCTCGGCCGCCGCGCACACGACGCGCGTGCCGACCGCGGGCGAACCGGTGAACGAGAGGTGATCGACGTCGGGGTGGCGCACCAGCGCATCGCCGGCCTCGTGCCCGTAACCGGTGACGATGTTGAGCGCGCCGGGCGGCAGCAGGTCGGCGGCGAGTTCGGCCACGCGCAGCAGCGAGAGGCATGCATCCTCGGCCGGCTTGACGACGCACGCATTGCCGGCGGCGAGGGCGCCGCCGACGCTCCGGCCGAAGATCTGCATCGGGTAGTTCCAGGGCACGATGTGCCCGGTCACGCCGTGCGGCTCGCGGATCGTGAAGACCGTCGTTCCGTTCCGGTACGGAATCGAAGAGCCGTGCAGCTTGTCGGCTGCGCCTGCATAGAACTCGAAGTAGCGGGCGATCGCGGCCGCGTCGGCGCGGGCCTGCGCCAGCGGCTTGCCGCAGTCCTTCGCCTCGATCAGGGCGAGCTCCTCGGCGTGGTCGGCCAGCGTCGACGACAGCCGCTGCAGGCAGCGCCCGCGCTCGGCCGCGGGCATGCGCCCCCACGGGCCGGCGGCGGCCACGCGCGCTGCCCGCACCGCGCGATCGATGTCGGCCGCGTCGCCGCGCGCGATCCGGTCGTAGACCTGCCCGTCGGACGGATCGATGACGTCGATCGATGAAGACGCGTCGCGCAGGAACGCGATGCCTGCGATGAAGTGGGGATGCATGGATCGGCTCGTCGTCGTTGCGTGAAATGTACTCTTCGTGGTGACGCTTCCGGTGCTGTCCGCGTCCCTTCCTCAACGACCTATCGAAAAGCCATGCCGATTCCACCGCCGCCGACCGTCGAAGGGGACCGCAACGAAGAGTGGCGCGACATGCTGGCGCGCCTCGGCACCCGTCGCGTCTACCCGCCCCAGACCATCGTCATCCAGGAAGGCGCCAGCAGCGACCTGCTCTATCTGATCCACGAGGGCTCGGGCCGCATCTACTCGTCGAACGACGAAGGGCGCGTGATCGTCTACGGCGAGTTCGGGGCCGGCGACCTGCTGGGTGAACCGGCGCTCGACGGCGGCGTCCGCTCCGCCTCCGTGATGACGGTCGAGAAGACCGTCTGCACGGTCATCCGCGTGGCCGACTTCAAGGAGCGCATCGTCGCCAATCCAGGCTTCGCGATGCAGGTCATCTTCAACCTGATCCGGCTGGTGCGCGCGTCGAGCGAGAGCGTGAAGAGTCTCGCGCTCGACGACGTCTACGGGCGCGTGGTCCGGCTCCTGATGAAGAGTGCCGTTCCCGAAGGCGACCACTGGGTCATTCCGCACAAGATGACCCATCAGGAGATCGCCGATCACGTCGGCTCGTCGCGCGAGA
>CAXTPX010000221.1:0-5549 GCA_964246005.1 uncultured Burkholderiaceae bacterium
GTTCGCCCAGGCCCTGGAACTGGCCGGCCGCGATCCCGCGGCGCTCGCGAAGCTGAGGGGCGCGGCCGACGCTTCGCGCCGGACCGAGAAGGAACGGGCCGACAGTCAGCGCAACGAGGAGCCCGGCCAGACCATCACGGTCGGACTCGCACAACGCGCGTTCCCCTTGGTCGACATGCTGGAGCGCGCGGCGAAGGACGGGCGCGACATCGTGTGGGGTGTTTGACGGGACCACTTCAGCGGAGGATGGCCCGCGTGATGAAGAATCCTGCGGTCGCGCCGACCGTGCTGACGAACGCGCCCCACAACAGATCGGCCACGACGATGGAGACCGGCCAGCCCTTCAGCGTCGCGAGGTTGGTCAGGTCGTAGGTGGCGTAGCAGAAGAAGCCGAACAGCGCGCCGTTGATCGCGGCACGCTGCCAGTCGCCGGCAGTCAGGGCCGGGTCGACGGCGAAGTACACCAGGCCGCCGATGAACAACAGGTAGAACAGCACTGCCGCGATCCAGTTGGGCGAATCGGCCATCAAGTGGCCGATGCCGTTGCGATACAGATCCTTCGCAACGAATCCGAGCCAGATGAAGTCCACGACGCCGAAGACGATCAGCGTCGCGATGTAGGCAAGCAGGGTCCGGCTCATTGCGTCTCCTCGAAGGTTGCGGCGGGGATGCCGCGTCGCGATTGTGGGGGAGCGATGACGATCGACCCATCGGCCGCTGTCCCGTCGCACGTCGGACTGAACCGTCGGGACCTTTCGCGCGGCGATCGGGTCGGAGCGTTCTCGTCAGAGGAGATGTTCATGTTCAAGATGCCGATGACGGCCCTCGCGGCCATTCTGCTGTTGTCCGCGTGCGCGCATCCGGACGGTCTTCGCGTCGGGATGTCGCGCGACCAACTGACGTCGCGTTTCGGCCGACCGGCGGCCGAACGCCACGACCCCGCGGGTGACGTCTGGATCTACTCGAGCGCGCCGCTCGGGCAGCGGGCCTCGGCGGCGCACCTCGACGCGAGCGGCCATGTCGCGTCGGTCGAGCCGCTGCTGAACACCGAGCACTTCGCGACCATTCGCGTCGGCGAGTGGAACAAGGACGACGTGCTCACGCACTTCGGCAAGGCCGCCGTCTTCAGCCGGGTCCAGACCTACGAAGTGTGGTCCTACCGCTATCGCGAAGCCGAGGCCTGGGACTCGCTGTTCCACGTCATGTTCGACGCGTCGGGCATCGTGCGCCAGGTCCAGAACGGCCCCGACCCGATGTACGAGCACAACGACAACGGGCGCCAGTGATGCCCGTCATGGTGGCGGGCCGGCCGCATCGTCGACGACGTCATGCGCCAGGAAGCGCTGCATTCGCGCGACCTCGGCGTCGAAGGCGCTGCGATAGGCAGAGCCTGCAGGGCGCTTCGTCGTGTAGCCCGCGTCGATGGACAGTCGCTTGTCGCGCCCCCGCGAGACGTTCACCCAGCCGACGACTCGCGCATCGGCGCCGGTGTCCCACAACAGCGGCAGCGCGTAGTAGCCGAGTCGACGCTTCGCGACCGGCGTGTAGGCCTCGAAGCGATAGGTCCATCCCCACAGCAACTCGAAGCGTCGTCGATCCCAGACCAGCGGATCGAACGGCGCGAGGAAGCGCACCGTCGGCACCTCGTCGAACGGCGCATCGTCGCGCGGCTGGTCCTGCATCGGCCACAGGTATTCGATGCCATCGACGCGGGTCGCCCGCAGCACGCCGCGCTTGATCAGCAGCGGAATGCGCGCGCGAAGCGCGTCGCGGGCGATCGACCGCTCGCCCAGCATCCACGTCAGTCGCGACAGGCTCGCGCGCGGCAGTGGCGCGTAGAGCCGCGTCAGCAACGCGATCAGCCCATCGGCCCGCTTCCGTGGGGCCAGATAGGCCGCTGCATCGTCGGTCGGATTGCCCGCCAGCGCGTACACGCGGATCCCGCGGTCGCGCCGAACGACATCGAGCAGGCCGCGGTACTGCAGCACGTCGAGCATGCGGGTCGTCGCGTTCGACTGGCCGCCCCATGCGTTCACGACCGACTGCCTCGGATGGCTGAACGCGAGCGCCTGCTCGATCGCGCGCGGATGACTCGCGCCGTAGGCCTGCAGATGATCGACGATGGCGCGGCGCAGGTGCGGATGCTCGACCTCGACGTCGAAGCGCCGCGCGATGCGGCGCGGATGCAGCAGCGACCGCAACGAGCGATGCAGGAAGCCGTAGACATGGACCATGTCTTCGACCAGCGGCAACGATGGATAGGCGCGCTCGAGATCGCCCGCGCGATAACCCGCGACGCGGTGTCGCAGGATCAGGTCCTGCGCGCGGGCCGGCGCCCGGATCGGGTCGGCCTGGATGAACTGCAGCCGCTCGACGGCGCCTCGCAAGTCCGTCGGCGGCCACAGCGTGTGGTCGACCGCTGCTCGCCGCAGCGCGCGAAGCGCGCGAAGTTCGGCTGCGGCCATGCAGCGACAGGCGCGGTCAGGTGCCCGGCAGGATCGGGTCGGACAGCCGCCGGACGTTGACTTCGATGTCCATCGCGACGAAGTCGCCGACGCGGCCGGTGAACGACCCCTGCACCGGCGCCGCCTGGAACGCATCGCGCGTGACGGCGACGCGGATCAGGTTCGTGCCGCCGTAAAGCCGATTGGTCGGATCGAACGTCAGCCAGCCGGCGCCCGGCACGTAGACCTCGACCCACGCATGGGTCGCACCGCCGCCGACGACGGTGACCTGTCCATCGACCGCGGGATCGTAGATGTAGCCCGACACGAAGCGCGCCGCGAAGCCGAGCCGTCGCACGCCCTCGATCATCAGCAGCGCGAAGTCGCGGCACGAGCCCGCCCGCAACGCGAGCGTCTGCGTCGGCGTCTGCGTGCCCTCCGTATCGCGCGAGACATAAGCGAAGTCGCTCCCGATCGTCTCCATGATGTCGGTCAGCATGCGGCGCGTCGCGATGTCGCCGATCGACGGGATGAACATGTTGGCCCACGCGGTCACGCGGCCGTCCGGGTCGCCGTGCTGCGGCACGAGGAAGCCACCGAGGTCGATGCGTTCCTCGCCGCTGTACGCGAACGGATAGATCTCGGCGTGCGGGGCGAGCGGCGACTCGATGCCGCTCGCGCCGAAGTGTTCGATGCGGAACTTCGCGACCAACGACAATTCGGCGGCAGGCGAGCGCGGGGTGACCAGCGTCACCGCGTTCGAGAACACGTCCTGCACCCAGCGGATGTCGGCCACCGGCGAGACGTCGAGCGACAGGTCGAGCACCTGCACGTCGTACCCCGAGCGCGGCCGGAACATGATGCGGTGCTCGCCGAACGCGACGGGTCGCGCGTAGCGATAGATCGTGGTGTGCTCGACCTGCAGGATGACGGACATGGCGACGTTGCACTCGGCCGAAGGGACGCGGCATCGAGCGTACACGCTCGACGGTCCATGCATCGATCACTCGAGCTTCTGCCCATGTCCACGCGTGCGCCAACGACATGACGTGTGCGGCATCGTCGAAGGTGATGGTCTTGCCGGCGCGACGAGCGGAGCTCGATCGAGCTCCTGCTCGATCGGCGCGCCGTCATCGCAAGTGCCCCGCGCGACGCGTTACGAAGGACTCGGTGCGGCGCCGCCGGTCTCCGACTTGCGCACGAGGAAGTTCGCGAGCCGCGCGACTTCAGCATCGAACGCCGTCCGATAAGCCGCTCCGGTCGGGCGCTTCGTCGCGTAGCCGTCCTCGATCACCGGACGCTTGCCGTCGGGACACGCGACGTTGACCCAGCCGATCACCTGCGCGTCGGTCACCGTGTCCCACAGCAGCGGCATCGCGTAATAGCCAAGGCGCCGCTTCTCCGGCGCGACGTAAGCTTCGAAGCGGTAGCGCCATCCCCACAGATGCTGGAACCGCCGCCGGTCCCAGACCAGCGGATCGAACGGCGCGAGGAAGCGGACGCTCGGCGCGGTCCAGCGGTCACGGGTCGCGGGCGGCGGGTCGATCGCAGTCCGGAAGTACTCGAGGCCGTCGACGCGGAAAGTGCGCAGGATGCCCCGATGCTGCAGCACTGGAATGCGGGCGCGAAGCGCGTCGGGCGCGATCGTTCGTTCGCCGAGCATGCGCGTCAGCTGTCTCAAACTCGCCGCGGGCAACGGCGCATACAGACCGGTCAGGAACTCGATCAGTCCGTCGGCGCGTTGCTGCGTTGTCAGCGGTGTCAGCCGCGTCCCACTCTCCACGTCGAGCGGAGCGTCTGCGTCCGCGTCCGGCGCAATCGTTCGAGCGCGTTCGACGAGCGCGTAGATGCGAACGCCGTTCTCGCGCCGGGCGACGTGCAGCAGGCCGCGGTAGTGCAGCACGTCGAGCATCCGACTCACCGCGCTCGATCGGCCATCCCATCCGACGAACGTCTCCGCGCCCGCACAACGCGCAGCGAGCGCCTGCTCGATGGCCCGGGAATGGCTCGCGCCGTGCGTCATCAGATGGTCAAGGACTGCACGGCGGAGGTGCGGATGGTCCTGCTCGACCTCGAAGATGCGGAACACGCGACGAGGATGCAGCAGCACGCGATGGCTCCGATGCAGAAAGCCGTAGACGTGGACCATGTCCTCGACGAGCGGCAACGCGGGATACCGACGCTCGAGATCACCGACCTTGAAGCCGGCCACCCGATGTCGCAGGATCAGATCCTCTGCACGTGCGGGAGCGCAGATCGGATCTGCCTGTATGAAGCCGAGCCGCTCGACGGCTGCTGCGAGCGACGTGGGCGCGAACAGTGTCTGGTCGACGGCTGCACGACGTGCGGAGCGAAGTGCGGCGGACATCGGTGAACGCGCTTTCCGGGACCGTGTTCAAGTTACCGGGACTAACCCGGACGATCGGTCGACCTGGACCTCGAGGTTCTCCCAACCGATGAAGCGGCAGTCGGCTTAGACGCACGCATTCATGCAGTCAGAGGTTCGGCGCGAGCCGGCGTTCGACGTCGTCGACGCTCTCGTGCTGACGTCGTGCGACATCCGCGACCTGGTCGCTGCCGATGCGGCCGACCGCGAAATAGCGTGCGGCGGGGTTCGCGAAGTAGAAGCCCGACACCGACGAAGCCGGCAGCATCGCGAAGCTCTCGGTGATGTCCATCCCGATCTCGCCGGTGCCGAGGAGCGAGAACAGCGGCGCCTTGACGACGTGGTCCGGACACGCCGGATAGCCGGGCGCCGGGCGGATGCCGCGGTACTTCTCGGCGATCAACTCGGCGTTGGTGAAGGTCTCGTCGGCCGCATAACCCCACAGGTCGCGCCGGACGCGCGCGTGCATCGTCTCGGCGAACGCCTCGGCCAGGCGATCGGCGATCGCCTTCAGCATGATCGACGAGTAGTCATCGTGCTCGGCCTCGAATCGCGCCGCGAGCTTGTCGACGCCGAGTCCAGTCGTGACCGCGAACGCGCCGATCCAGTCATCGCGTCCCGAGTCCTTCGGCGCGATGTAGTCGGCGAGCGCGCGGTTCGGCGTACCGCCCGGCTTCTGCGTCTGCTGGCGCAAGCCGGTCCACGTCAGCACCGGCGTC
>CAXTPX010000222.1:0-5547 GCA_964246005.1 uncultured Burkholderiaceae bacterium
ATGGGGCTGTGGGGCGCTGCGCAGGCGGTCGCCTTCGGCCTCGGTGGCCTCGTCGGCACCGGCGCGAGCGATCTCGCCCGCTGGCTGCTCGGTGAACCCGCACTGTCGTACGCATCGGTCTTCGCGTTCGAAGCGTTGCTGTTCGTCGCGGCTGCCTGGCTGGCCGCGGGTGTCGGTGGTCCTGCCGAGCCCGGGCTCGATCGCCACCCGGATCGGGCGAGCGGCAGGCGCCGGTCCGTCCTGCCTGGCGCGGCCGAGCCGGTCGCCGCCTGATCCTTCTCGAGAGGTCCCTCATGCAAGCCACTCAGCGCGCGAGCGAATCCAGCGAATCTTTCCCCCACATCGACGAGGGATTCGATGTCGTGGTGATCGGTGGCGGCCCCGCAGGCGCGACCGCGGCGCACGACCTCGCGCGGAAGGGCCGCTCGGTGCTGCTGCTCGACCGCGCCGGGCGCATCAAGCCGTGCGGCGGTGCGATCCCGCCGCGGTTGATCAAGGACTTCGCGATCCCCGACGCGCTGCTGGTCGCACGCGCGACCTCGGCGCGCATGATCTCGCCGTCCGATCAGCGCGTGGACATTCCGATCAACGGCGGCTTCGTCGGCATGGTCGACCGGGACGCCTTCGACGAATGGTTGCGCGAACGCGCCGCGTCGGACGGCGCAGTCCGCCGGACCGGCATCTTCGAAGGCATCGAGCGGGATGACGACGGTGCCAGCGTCGTCGTCTATCGGGTCCGCGACGACGGTGCCGGCGCGAGCGAGCGGACGGTGCGTGTTCGTGCCCGGTCGATCGTCGGCGCGGACGGGGCCCGCTCGAAGGTGGCACGTGCCGCCGCGGTCAAGAACGCCGATCGGACCCGCTATGTTTTCGCGTATCACGAGATCGTCCGCGCGCCCGAGGTCAAGCCGGCGGGCTACGACGGCGGTCGCTGCGACGTCGTCTATCGCGGCACGTTGTCGCCCGATTTCTACGGCTGGGTGTTCCCCCACGGCGACACGCTCAGCATCGGCACCGGCAGCGCCGACAAGGGCTTCTCGATGCGGACCGCGGTCGCCGCGTTGCGCGTGGCGGCCGGTCTCGAAGGCGCCGAGACGATCCGACGGGAAGGCGCGCCGATCCCGATGAAGCCGCTGCCACGCTGGGACAACGGGCGCGACACGGTGCTCGCGGGCGACGCGGCCGGCGTGGTCGCACCCGCGTCGGGCGAGGGCATCTATTACGCGATGGCCGGCGGCCGTTTCGCCGCCGAGAGCGTCGAGAGCTTCCTCGCGACCGGCGACGTGCAGGCGCTGAAGCTCGCGCGAAAGCGTTTCATGCGGGCCCACGGCAAGGTGTTCTTCGTGCTCGGCATCCTGCAGCGCTTCTGGTACTCGAGCGACAAGCGTCGCGAACGCTTCGTGTCGATCTGCAAGGACCCCGACGTCCAGCAGCTGACGTTCGACGCGTACATGAACAAGGAACTGGTGCGCAAGAAGCCGATGGCGCACGTCCGCATCTTCATGAAAGACATGGCCCATCTGCTCGGGATGGCACGCGTTTGATCAGGATCGCGCTGGACGCGCCGTTCGGCGCGGGCTGAACCGGATGGACTTGTCGACGATCGTCGACTTCGTGCTGGCCGTGGTCGTCGTCGAGACGATCGTATTGATGATCGTCGGGCGACGCCTCACCGGGCAACCACCGATCCGAGCGCTCCTGCCGAACCTCGCCGCCGGCATCTTCCTCGTACTGGCGTTGCGTAGCGCGGTCCACGGCGGCGGCGTCGTGCCGATCGCCGCCTGCCTGGCGCTCGCAGGCCTCGCGCACGTGGTGGACCTGCTGAACCGCAGGGCGTCGAGACTTCCCTAAGCTTTCCCGCCTTCGCCCGAAGGCAGCGCGGTCGGAACGCCGATCCGCTCGGTGTCCTGGACGCCCGCTTCCACGTCGCGGCGTCCCTGCTCGGTCACGCCCCGATTCTGCCGGTGCTGCTCGTTTTCCTTCGGGGCGGACGGATGCTCGTCGCGTTCGTTCGGTAGCGCCGCACTGTCGCCCGAAAGCGGGTGCTCCTGCGTTTTCTTCCCTTGCTGGTCGTTCATGTCGACTCCCTCTCTGTGCCGTGGCCCCTCGCGCCGACGCAAATGCGCGGCCCGGCACCCATTCTCCCCAATTTGTTCTGCAACTGACCGCAAGACCCGGGCGACCCGCCGTCCACAGCCTGTGGACAGTTTTGTTCATAACCCACGTTGAGACCCGCCTGTAAGCCGTTCTATCGATTCGATAAAGGCTGTGACGAACACTTTGAAAGTCGCTGCAACCCCTTGTTCTGAAAAGTTTTTCGCTTGTCTCCTTGACGCGACGCCACTCGAATCATAAAGTGGTAAAAGGTGTCAGCCAGTGGGGGATAAGTGATAATCCTGGCACTGACAAGACGCGTTCGAACAGGGCGACACGGATGTTTCAGGGCGCTTCACGACTCAATCTCGATGGGAAGGGACGCATGATCGTCCCGACCAAGCATCGTGACGCGCTCAAGGCGCAGAGTGAGGGCAAACTAACATTGACGCGTGACCGCGAGGGTTGCCTGTTGATGTTTCCGCGGCCGGTGTGGGAGACGAAGCGGGTCGAGATCGCGGGTTGGTCGATCGAGCTGAAGCCCTGGCAGCGGATGTATCTCGGCAATGCGAGCGACGTCGACATGGATGGCGGAGGGCGCGTGCTGATCTCGCCCGAACTGCGCGCCACCGTCGGCCTCGAAGCCGCGTCCACCGTGATGCTGCTCGGAATGGGCTCCTACTTCGAGATCTGGGAGGCGGCGGCGCACGAGAGGAACGAGGCGGCCACGGACGCTGCCCTGCTGCCGGACGCCCTCAAGAATTTCAGCTTCCGCGTCGCCTGATGCGTGCCATCGCATCCGCCTCGCAACCGAACCCGGGTTGCCGCCTCGTTCCACCCCGTGCCCACCCACCGACGATCGCCCCGTGGCTCCTTCGAAGCGTCCCACCGTCCCGTCCGACCGTCCGACCGCCGATGGCGGGGCGTACCGTCACCGGACCGTGCTGCTCGACGAGGCGGTCGACGGGCTGGCGATCGACGGTGCGCGGCGCGACGGCGTCTACGTCGATTGCACGTTCGGCCGGGGCGGGCACAGCCGGCTCGTCCTCGAGCGGCTGTCACCGGACGGGCGGCTGCTCGCGTTCGACCGTGATCCCGAAGCCATCGCGTCGGCCGCGGGCCTCGACGATCCGCGTTTCGCGATCGTCCACGAGCGCTACACCGGGCTCCGGGCAGAAGCAGCGTCGCACGGGCTCGAGCGGGTCGACGGCGTGCTCCTCGACCTCGGCGTCTCGTCGCCGCAGATCGACGACGCGGGGCGTGGTTTCTCGTTTCGCCACGACGGACCGCTCGACATGCGGATGGACCCGACCCGCGGGCAGTCCGCCGCGGACTGGCTCAACTCGGCGGCAGCCGACGACATCGAACGGGTGATCCGGGACCATGGGGAAGAACGGTTTGCTTTTCAGATTGCACAGGCGGTTGTGGCTCGCAGGGCAGAGCAGCCTCTTTCGCGCACACGCGAGCTTGCCGAGCTCGTGGCAGACGTCGTTCCGCGTCGCAGCGGCGGGCGGTCCCGCAAGGATGCGACGCAAGACCCTGCCACGCGGACCTTCCAGGCCGTACGGATTCACGTCAATCAAGAGCTCGAAGAGCTCGAAGAAGGCCTGAGCCAGGCCATGGACCTGCTCGCGCCCGGCGGACGCCTCGTGGTGATCGCGTTCCATTCGCTCGAGGACCGCATCGTCAAGCGCTTCATCGCGCGCCAGGCGAATCCGGACGCCGCGCTCGACCCGACGTCGCGTCGCCTTCCGATCCGCGCGGCCGACCTGCCGCTGCCTGCGTTGACGTCGATCGCGCGCATCAAGCCCGGCGACGCGGAAGTCGATGCGAACCCCCGGTCGCGCTCCGCGGTCCTGCGCATCGCGGAGCGTACCGACGCACCGCGGATCGGCGTCGCTGCCGCTGCACACGACTCCCGCCGCGGGAGCCGGGCGTGACGCGTTTCACGGCGGTGTGCGCGCTGCTGCTGGTGCTGTCGGGCCTGTCGCTGGTCTCGTCGCAATACCGCGCCCGCCAGTTGTTCATCGATCTCGACCGGGCCCAGGCCGCGGCGCGCAAGCTCGACGTCGAATGGCGCATCCTGCAACTCGACCAGACCAACTTCTCGAAACACAGCCTGATCGAGGTCGCCGCCGAGCGGGACCTGAAGATGGTGCGTCCGTCGGAACGTCGTACCCAGACGATCCAGCTGCCCGATCACCCGAAACAGCTGCGCGACCTTCGCGACGCCGACGCGCGGAACGTCCGCCCATGAAGCGCTCGACCATGAACAGCTCGACGAAGAGCGTCCGCTTCCATGCGAGTCCGATCCTCGCGGTCAAGCTGCCCGCCTGGCGCTCGCGCGCGGTCCTGTGCCTGCTGTTCGTCGCGTTCCTCGCGCTGCTGGTGCGGGCGATCTACCTGCAGGCGTTCTCGACGAGCTTCCTGCAGAGCCAGGGCGAACAGCGCTATGCCGTCAATCTCGACATGCCGGCCACGCGCGGCAAGATCACCGATCGCAACGGCGACGTGCTCGCGTCGTCGATCCCGGCGTGGTCGGTCGGCGTCGAGCCCGAGGACTTCGAGGCGACGCCCGCCGAGGTCGCCGAGGTCGCGCGGTTGCTCGAGATGCCGCAGCCCGAAGTGCAGAAGCGCGCGACCGACCCGGTCCGCAAGTTCGTCTACCTGAAGCGCCAGGTCGGGGCGGCGGCCGCCCAGGCGATCGGCAAGCTCGGCGTGCCGGGCATCCGCCTGCGGAAGGAGTTCCATCGCGAGTACCCGCAGGGCGAGATGATGGCGCACGTCGTCGGCTACACCGACGTCGACGACGCCGGGCAGGAAGGCATCGAGCTGGCGTGGCAGAAGTCGCTCGCGGGCCAGGACGGCAGCCGACGCGTGATCCGCAACCGCCTCGGCCAGCCGATCGAGGACGTCGCCAGCATCCGCGTGCCGCACGACGGCGCCGACCTCACGCTGTCGGTCGACAGCCGGTTGCAGTACCTCGCGTTCACCGAGCTGAAGAAGGCAATCGATCAATACCGTGCGAAGGCCGGCGCGATCGTCGTGATCGACGTGCGGACCGGCGAGGTCCTCGCGCTCGCCAACCTGCCGACCTACGACCCGAACGACCGGCGCAAGCTCAACGGCGAGCAGTTGCGCAATCGCGTGCTGACCGACACGTACGAGCCGGGCTCGACGCTGAAGCCGTTCACGATCGCGCTCGCGATCGACCACGGGCTGATCAAGCCGGACACGATCATCCCGACCGGCGGCGGCAAGTTCGCGATCGGCCCGAACACGATCAACGACACGCACGCGCACGGCAACATCAGCGTCGAGGAAGTCATCAAGTTCTCGTCGAACATAGGTGCGGCGAAGATCGCGTTGCGCATGCAGCCGAAGGAGATGTGGGAGATGTACACGGCGGTCGGGCTGGGCCAGGCGCCGAAGTGGGGATTCCCGGGCGCCGCC
>CAXTPX010000223.1:0-907 GCA_964246005.1 uncultured Burkholderiaceae bacterium
TGCTGCCGTCGATCCCGAAGGTGATCTACGCGATCTCCACCGGCACGTCGATCGGGGCGCTCTTCGTCGCGGGGCTCTTGCCCGGCATGTTGCTGACCGCGATGTTGTGCGGCACGACTTGGTTCCTCGCGAAGAAGAACGGCTACCCGCGGATGAAGCGGGCGACCTGGCTGCAGAAGTGGCAGGCGTTCCGCGAAAGCGTGTGGGGCCTCGCGCTGGTGGTCATCATCATCGGCGGCATCTACACCGGTATCTTCACGGCGACCGAGGCGGCCGCGATGAGCGCGGTCTATTCGTTCGTCATCTCGGTCTTCGTCTACAAGGACATGCCGCTGTCGAAGACGCCGAAGGTGCTGCTGACGTCGGCCGCGCTGTCGGCGATGCTGCTGTACATCATCACGAACGCGACGCTGTTCTCGTTCCTGATGGCGCACGAGAACATCCCGCAGCAGATGGCCGACTGGATGCTCGGCAAGAACCTCGGCAAGATCGAGTTCCTCGCGATCACGAACGTGCTGCTGCTGCTCGCCGGCAACGTGATGGAGCCGTCGTCGATCATCCTGGTGTTCGCGCCGATCCTGCATCCGACCGCGATCCGCCTGGGCATCGACTCGGTCCACTTCGGCATCCTGATCGACGCCAACATGGAGGTCGGCCTGTGCCATCCGCCGGTGGGATTGAACCTCTACGTGGCGAGCGGCATCTCGAAGCTGAGCATCACCGAGCTCGCGGTCGCGGTGTTGCCGTGGCTCGGCACGATGCTCGTGTTCCTGGTCATCGTCACCTACTGGCCCGAGTTGTCGTTGTGGTTGCCAAGGCACATGGGGATGTTGAGGTAGACCCCCGAAGGGCCCGTCGAGGGGCCCCGCGAAGCGGGGATCGACGCTCCCGCAGGGGGTCCGATCGA
>CAXTPX010000223.1:1007-5543 GCA_964246005.1 uncultured Burkholderiaceae bacterium
GTCTCGCGGCCGAGCCGTCGAGGGGCCCCGCGAAGCGGGGATCGACGCTCCCGCAGGGGGTCCGATCGATGGCGGGCTCGAAGCCCGACATCGATCGTGGTGAGGCACGGTCTCGCGGCCGAGCCGTCGAGGGGCCCCGCGAAGCGGGGATCGACGCTCCCGCAAGAGCCCGTCAATTCATTCGTCGGCCTGCCGGTTCCGTCGTGGCCAGCCGCGCTTGCCTCTCAAGGCCCGCATGCCGATCGCCAGGCCCATGAAAATGAGGGCGATCGACGACGGTTCCGGAACGGTCGTTACGGGAAAGACGGGCGCCGCCGTGGCGAGGAACACGCCCGACGTGGACGTATACGAAACGCCGTCCGGCAGCCGCAAGGCGAAAGCGGCCGAGTCGGAGAAGTCGACCGTCCCGCCATCCGCCGCATTCGCCATCAGCGTCAATCCAATGAACGTCGCGCCGGGTTGAATGAAAAAGAGAGCGGAGCCGGTCCTGTCGATCGAAGTCCCCACGATGCAACTGAACGGCGCATGGCTGTCGCAGAAATGGTTGTCGAGAACGAATTCGTAATTGCTGGGTTGTCCGTTACCGTGCTGGATGTAGATATCGAGGGTCGCGTACTGCTCCCTGTACCCGTCGTACCCGGACTGCAATCCGTCCCAGTGGTAATCGACGTATGCGATCCCCGTGGCGTTGGCTGAAAACGAGATGTCGTCGTAGATCTGGGAAGTGACGGTCGTCGTCGTGAGCGTGTTGTGCAGCGGATCGGCATCGGGTGCACGCGACACGGCAGTCAGGAGGCCCGAGGTCATGTTGGCCGAGCCGGTGCCGCTCGCGGAGCCGAGCGAGAGGCTCACGTTCGCCACGACCGGCGTTGTCGATGACTGAGACGCTTGCGAAGTACCGTCGTTGATGGCGACCTGGACGTAGGGGCCGACCGGGTCCGCAACCGCAGAAGTCATGAACAGCAGCCCTACGATGAGCACGTTGCGGCACTGCGAGGTCGACATGGTTTAACCGATCGTTCAAAGCGCGAGTATCGACCGTGAATCCGTCGTCAGCGGCGAACGGCCTGGCTGCACAAGCGCGCCGAAGCAAGATTAGGCTTCACCGAGGACGATGTCCATCCGAAACTCGATGACGCGAGTGCTCGCCCATCGGTTCTGGTGACGAACGATCCGATGGCCGTGCAGTCGAGGGCGCACGACGCGGCGCTGCGATCGGCCGGGCGAGCAACGCGATGCGGATCACCCGTCCGCCGGGTTTCCGCGGCGGCTCGCTTATCGTAGTATCGCGAAGCAGGCGAACATTCGAATCGCCTGCCGGGCCGGTGGTTGCGGATCCATCGTCTGGCCGCACTTGCGAAGGTCGTCCTTTCCGGTATCGATATCGATCATGCGAGGAATCCACCGTTGAAAGCGCTCAGGAGTTCCCTGGTCAACCAGTTGCTGACCGATCCGGTCGCACGCGATCAGTTGCGTCATTTCGCAGGGTCCACGATCGGTGCGAACGAGCCCGACATGACACCGAGCGTGCGCCTCCAGCGCGACGGCAAGGTCGTCTTCTATCAGCCCGTCATCGTCGCCAAGGCGGCCTAGTGCCCTGTCGAAACGGATCGCTCGCACGCGGCTGAAGAGGCACTGCGGCGGCCTGCTGCAACCGCGGCAGTACGTGGAACGGGTCGAAGGCAGTACGTTGCGCTTCCTCGCGCCGTCTGCCGACGCGAGGGTCCCGACTCACGGCTGTCCTGACCTCGCCTTCCAGGAGCCGGTCGAAGTCCGCTATCGGTCGTTCGTGTGAATTTCGCGCTTCCGGCAATCCTCGTCTTCCTGATCGTGCTGCCGGGCTTCCTGTTCCGGAGCCGGTTGAAACTCGCGGAGCAGACGTCGCTCGACTACTCGCCGTTCGGTCGCGTGGTCACGGAAGCGCTGTTATGGTCGGTCGTGCTGCATGTCTTGTGGCTCGGTATCTCGCGCGTGTTCGGCGAGACGTTGCGGACCGACGCGCTGCTCGGACTGTTGTCGTCGTCGCCCACGTTGCAGGCGGTCGCGGTCGAGGCCGTGTCCACCTCGTCGCTGCGGGTGTTCGTCTACTTCACGTCGCTGTACCTCTTCGCATTCGTCGTGCCGAGCACGTTGCGCGCGGCGATCTCGCATTGGCGTCTCGACCGCTTCGGCGCCCGCTTCTCGCCGGTCTTCCGCTTCAACCAGGCGCCCTGGTACTACCTGCTGACGGGCGCCGACTTCGCGAAGGACGAGCAGCCCGACTACGTCCTCGTCGCGGCCATCGTCGACGTTGCCGGCAGCGCCACGCTCTACGTCGGCATGCTCGCGGACTTCTTCTTCGATCCCGACGGTCACCTCGATCGGGTCGTGCTCGAGAACGTGCTGCGTCGTCCGTTGTCGAGCGACCGGACCGCCTTCGACGAGAGTCGCTTCTATCCGATCGAGGGAGACTACTTCGTCATCCGGTATGCGGAAGCGATCACGTTCAACGTCCGGTACGTGAAGCTTCGACCGGCCGACGGCGAAGTCGGGCGCTGAAACGAAGAGGGCGACGGTTACCGGCACGACACCCGCCACGAACGCCCCGATGAATCGTGCCGACGGTTACCGCATCGACAGGGGAGACGGAGTCGTCATCGGTTGCAACGGCCGCTGCCACCAGCTCACGTCGTGCCATGCGCCGAGCTTGTAGCCGACGGCGCGATAGATGCCGACGAACTTGAAGCCCACCGATTCGTGCAACGCGATGCTCGACACGTTCGGCAGCGCGATACCGGCGAAGGCATTGAAGTAGCCGAGCGTCGCCAGCTCCTGGAACAGCCGGTTGTAAAGACTCTTGCCGATACCCCGGCCGCGTGCGTCGCTGCGGACGTAGGCGGTCACGTCGACCGACCACTGGTAGGCGGGACGCTCGCGATGACGACTCGCGTAGACGTAGCCGTCGACCTCGCCGCACTCGTCTTCGCTCACGAACCACGGCCATCGCTCGAGCGACGAAATGATGCGCTGTCGCATCTCGTCGACCGTGGGGACCTCGAGCTCGAACGAGATCGCGGTGTCGGCGACGATCGGCGCGTAGATGCGCATGATCGCTTCGGCGTCGTCCGCACGAGCGCTGCGGATCCGCGGTGAGGGTGCCGCTCCGGACATCGACACCTCAGCGATCGGCCGTCTGCTTGTCGCGCCGCCCGACCCAGTAGGTCGCGCCTTCGGGACCGTAGCGTTCCGCATGCGGCACGTCGGGCTCGAGCTGGAAGGTGTCGCCCGGCAGGAGGTGACGCGTGCCGTCGTTCTCGATGAGCCACATCTCGCCCTGCACGACCAGCGCATCGGCGGCGAACGGATGACGATGCTCGCCGACGATCTGGTTCGGCATCCACTTTCGTTCGAGGACTTCGTCGCACCCGCGCGCTAGCGCATCGGCTTCGAACTGCTGGAAAGTGATCGACATCGGCGGCTCCGTTCGTTGAATCGGACCAAGGATAGCAACGTGCGGTCGTTCGCTCCACCGCCGGGCGGTGAGGCGCCCGCTTTCCGCTAGACTGCCCGACCCCACTTCATCGCGTTTCGACGCATCGGCCGTCATGTCCATCGAACAGGAGATCCACGCGGCGCTCGCCGGGGTCGTCGACTCCAACACCGGCAAGGATCTCGCGGCCACGAAGTCGATCCGCAACCTGCGCATCGATCCGGTCGCCGGGGGCGCCAACGTCTCGCTGGACGTCGAACTGGGCTACCCCGCCGCGAGCCAGGTCGACGCGATCCGCACGCAGGTCATCGCGGCGCTGCGCAGCGTGCCGGGCGTCGCCAACGTCAGCGTCGCCGTCTCGTCGAAGATCGTCGCGCACGTGGTGCAGCGGGGCGCGAAGACGATGGCCAACGTCCGCAACATCATCGCGATCGCGTCCGGCAAGGGCGGCGTCGGCAAGAGCACGACCGCGGTCAACCTCGCGCTCGCGCTGGCTGCCGAAGGTGCGACCGTCGGCATCCTCGATGCCGACATCTACGGTCCGTCGCAGCCGACCATGCTCGGCATCGCCGGCAAGCCGGAGACGCTCGACGGCAAGACGATGGAACCGATGGAACGTCACGGCATCCAGGCCATCTCGATCGGTTTCATGATCGACCCCGACGAGCCGATGGTGTGGCGCGGGCCGATCGTGACGCAGGCGCTGACGCAGTTGCTCGAGCAGACCAACTGGCGCGACCTCGACTACCTGATCGTCGACATGCCGCCCGGCACCGGCGACATCCAGCTGACGTTGTCGCAGAAGGTGCCGGTCACGGGCGCGGTCATCGTCACGACGCCGCAGGACATCGCGCTGCTCGATGCGCGGAAGGGACTCCGGATGTTCGAGAAGGTCGGCATTCCGATCCTCGGCATCGTCGAGAACATGAGCCTGCACGTCTGCACGCACTGCGGCAACGTCGAACACATCTTCGGCGAAGGCGGCGCAGAGAAGATGTGCAAGGACTTCGACGTGGCGTATCTCGGCGGGCTGCCGCTCGACATCCGCATCCGCGAGCAGGCCGATG
>CAXTPX010000224.1:0-5540 GCA_964246005.1 uncultured Burkholderiaceae bacterium
ACGTCCTTGCCGCCGACCTTCAGGAACTCGTAGGTGGCAATTCCGTGCGTCTGGTAGATCCTGCCCTTGTAGTTGGCCTGCATCAGCGCGATCTGCGGCGTCACCGCCGGCGTGCCCGCCCCCGCGATCAGGATCGCGTCGGGCTTCATCGACATCAGCTTCAGGACCTGTCCGGTCACCGATGTATCGGTGCGGTTATATCGCTCGACATCGACCACGCGGATGCCGCGGATGTCGACCAGCCGGTTGATCTCGGTCAGCCAGCTCTCGCCGTAACCGTCGGAGAAGCCGATGAAGCCGAGCGTCTTGACGCCGTTGTCGGCCATGTGCTTCGTGACCGCGGTCGCCATCAGCGAATCGTTCTGCGGCATCTTGAACGCCCAGTAGCGCTTGGCATCCATCGGCAGCACGATCGACGCGGACGCGGCGAGCGCGATCATCGGCGTCTGCGTCTCGGCCAGCACGTCGAGCATCGCGATCGCGGCGGGCGTCGTGTTCGGCCCGACGATGATGTCGACCTTCTCTTCCGACGTCAGCTTGCGGCCGTTGAGCACGGCGCCGGTCGGCGTCGAGCCGTCGTCGAGCACGATGTACTCGATCGTCTTGCCAGCGATCTGCTTCGGCCACATCGCGACCACGTTCTTGGTCGGCAGCCCGATCGACGCGGCCGGCCCGGTCGTGGCCAGATCGACGCCGACCTTGATCTGCGCGTGTGCCATCGTCGCGAACGACAGAAGCGACACAAGCGACAGGACGACCGACACGCGCGCAGCGACGAAGCGGATGCAACTCGACATGGCTCTCTCCGAATAAACTTTAGACCTCAAGTATCGAAAAGATACGCGATTTGCCTGCGGCGCAGGCGACCGAAGACGCGAGGTCGAACGGCACGCGAAGAAACAAGGGGGTCGATCCGAGGATCGACCCCCTTTCGCATGCGAGACCGTCGCGCCCGACGTCGCGCTGTCGAAGGACGGACGTCCCGACGATTCGTCGAGCCGGTCAGTTCACCGGGCAGGCCGGCCCGGAGCCGCCGGTGCAGCCCGGCTCGCCCGGATCGATGTGGCGACGATCCCGACCGCTCGGGGCGTCGCCGAGATACGGGAACACGGTCCGGTACGGCACGTCGTTGCTGTTGACGCCGTCGCCGAGCCGGTTGTTCGGTGCGACGTTGAAGCCGGGCACGAGCACGCCGGCCACGACGCGCAGCGAGATGTCGACGACGTCGTCCTGCAATCGCCGGCCGTTCGGATAACCGGCGGTGTCGCCGCCCAGCACGCCGAGCCGCGAAATATTGGGAAGCGGCGTGGCCGGCACGCCGGTGTTCAGGCGAAGCATGTCGGCGATCGGACCGGAAGGCGTCCCGGGCGCCGCGATCGGCGCCGCGTACGTCACGAGTGGCAGCAAGTCGTTGCGCGGCGGCGGCGGGATGTTGATGCCGTAGACCGCATTGAGGATCCGCGCGAGGTTCGGGTCGAGGAAGAACGACGAGAACTGGCTATCGTTCTTCGGCACGTCCATGCTGAAGCGGTCCTTGGAGCCGACGCCGATCAACAACTCGTTGATCAGCGGGTTGCCGAGCCGCTGGATCTGGCTGTAAGCGCCCGAACTCGCGGCGGGCAGCGGTGCGCGCCGGACCGTCGTGCGGGGTCGGGACGTGGTCCCCCACACGCCGATCGTCGCCGCGGTCGACGTCGCCGCCTCGACCGCACCGGTGCGGGTGAGCATCGCGACCGGCAGTTCGATCGCGATCGAGTTGACCGCGTAGCCCGACACGGTGTCGCTGGCGGTGTTCGTGAGGCTCGCGTCCTGCCCGGGCGACAGCACGCCGCCGCCGGCACCGGCGCGGAGATTGAGCGAGTCGAACGCGGCGCCGAGGTCGATCCAGAACGGATCGTCCGTGGTGCCGGCGAACACCTTCACGCCGGACACGTTGGTGTTGTACGTCCCCTGCGCGAACAGCGTCGGATAGTCCATCGTGCGCGGTCCGACGTTCGCCGGCACCGCATAGAACGGGCTGCCGCTCGCGTTCAGGATCGGCATCGAAACCCCGTTTCGTACCAGCGTCACGGTGTAGCTCTGGCGCTGACCGAGGCCCGCGCTGCCCGGTCCGTCGAGCGCGGTGATCCGCGGCGGCACGATCGGCGTCCCGGGCGGGACCGGCGGCGGCGAGTTCGACGGAGCGTTGATCCCGGCAGCGGCACCCGCATAGACCTGGAACAGGTTCGGCATCCGTTGCTCGGTCGTGAAGCGGACCTGCAGCGACACATCCTCGACGGCGTCGTTGTCGTTGTCGACCTTGATCTCGTAGAGGATGTCCGGATCGAACGGGAACCAGGTCGGGCCGTTGCCCGGCTCGAGGAACGGATCGACGCACAGGATCAGCGTGACGCGCGGCACGCCCGCGTCGAAGCTGCGAAACGCATAGACATCGGTGATGTCGGCCTTCTGGTCCAGCGCCACGATCGGCGCCTCGCGGTGGCTGGAGGCCGCGGCCGGAAAGGCAGTGACGAAGGACACGACCGCCGCGAGCGCGGCGAGAGGTTTCAGGACGGATCGCTGCATGGACACACCTCTTCGGGTGATGCGTCGCACGAGAGCACGCTCAGGGCCACGCGGTGGGGATGACGGGTGTCGACCGATGGTCGACGGCAACGGCTCGAAGCGTCAGCGCGTCGCGGGTCGACGAGCAGGTCCGCGTCGCGCCGCCATCAGCGCGACCAGACCGACCGACAGCAACAGCACCGGCGCGGGCTCGGGCACGGCGCTCGGCGCCGCGGCGAACGTGAAGCGGTTGCTGACGGATGTCAGCGCCGAGGTGTCGGTCCCGTCGGGCCCGCTGTCCAGGCCGATGTCGGTCACGACCGCGAGGAACGTCTTCGGCAGGAAAGACGTCATGTCCGGCGCATCGTCGACGACGACCAGCGCCGGGGCGGCTGACGGCCCGGCGCTGCAATTCGATACGCCGTCGGCGCCGAGGAACGTCCCGTCGAGGCACAGGTTCTCGATGCCGGTGACCGATGCGTCGCCGGTGACTTCGTAGCCGTTGAGGAACAGCGACGCGCCGTTCAGGCGCGGTCCCGGTCCCGTGACCCGGTAGGCGATGAGGTCGTCGAGGCGGCCGCCGCTGACGACCGCGGCCGGATCGACCTGTGACGCCGTGAACGAAGGAAGCCGCGACGCGACCGGCGAGCCGACGACCAGGTCGATTCCCACGATCGTCGTTCCCGCGATCACCGGCACAACGCTGATCGACGAGAACCCCGTCGTGTCGTTCGGCCGTTGCAGCAGCGCGAAGTCCGAGAAGCTGAAACCGTTGATCGTGCAACCGCCGGAGCCGAGCGCGGTGTAGGTCGCGAGGCTCGCCTGGACGCAATCGGCTGCAGTGGCCGGCGCCGCCCAGACCGATTGCAGGGTGACGAACAGGAACAGCAAGATCTTCTTCAAGGAACGCTCCTCGGCTCGACTGCGTCGCGTTCCACAGGGGTCGCGAACGGAACGGGGCACGAGGCAAGGTTCGTACCAATCAGATCGACGACTTGATTCGACAGCAATTATCGGTGACAAGCCGACGCGAGCGTCGATCGTCTGTAAAGAATCTCGACGATTCAGCGCTGCCCGAACGAGGCTTCTTCGAAGAGATCCTTGAACTCGCGCGGTTGTGAACGCCAGTACTGCGGCGGGGCCACGACCTGCGCCCCGAGCTTCGCGGCGGCGTGCCACGGCCAGCGCGGGTCGTACAGCATCGCGCGGGCGAGCGACACGGCGTCCGCATCGCCGCCGGCGACGATCGCCTCTGCCTGCTCCGCGTCGGTGATCAAGCCGACCGCGATCACCGGACAAGAGACCTCTTCTCTCACGCGCCTGGCGAACGGCACCTGGTACCCCGGTCCGAGCTTGATCGCCTGTAGCGGCGAGACACCGCCGCTCGACACGTGGATCGCCGCGCAACCGCGCGCCGCGAGCGCCTTCGACAACACGACGGTCGACTCGAGGTCCCACCCGCCGTCGACCCAGTCGGTGGCCGACACGCGCACCCACACCGGCCGGTCGGCGGGGAACGCGGCGCGCACGACGTCGAACACCTCGAGCACGAAGCGCATGCGGTTCTCGAGGCTGCCGCCGTACGCGTCGCTGCGCAGGTTCGAGAGCGGCGACAGAAACTCGTGCAGCAGGTAGCCGTGCGCCGCATGGAGTTCGAGACCCTCGATGCCGAGTCGCGCCGCGCGCAGAGCGGTCGCGGCAAACTGGTCGCGGACGCGCTGCAGGCCCTCGTCATCGAGGGCCATCGGCGCGTCCTCGTGCGGCGAATGCGGCACGGCCGAAGGCGCTACCGATTGCCAGGCGTTCACCTCGCCCTCCGGGATCTGCAGGCCGCCGTCCCAAGGCGCACGGCTCGACGCCTTGCGGCCCGCGTGCGCGACCTGCATCGCGACCTTGATCGGCGAGTGCGCGCGGATCGCGTGCAGCACCCGCGCGAGCCCCGCCTCGTTCGCATCCGAATACAGGCCGAGGTCGCCCGGCGTGATGCGGCCTTCGGGCGACACCGCGGTCGCTTCGACGATCAGCAGTCCGGCTCCCGACAAGGCGAGGTGGCCGAGATGGATCAGGTGCCAGTCACCCGCCGTGCCTTCGGTCGCGGAGTACTGGCACATCGGCGCGATCACGATGCGGTTGTGCAGCTGCAACGTGCCGATGTCGAACGGTTCGAAAAGACGGCTCATGATCTGGTGTCGGCGCGGGCCGGTCGATGCGGGGGTGGCCGAATGCTACTCGTGCAGACGATCGATCCGGCACGCGTAGCAGCCGCGCATCGCGTAGTGGCAGTGCAGGAACAGCACGTCGGGATCGGCGAAGAACCGCTCGATCGACGACTCGATGCCGGCCCCGGCGACAAGCGCCGCATCGACCATCATGCCAGCAGCATCGAAGGCCCGCAGCGAAAGCATCCTCGCGCGCAGGACGTCGGGAATGCGATCGACCGCGTCGTAGCTTCGCGTCGCACCCTCGATCACGAAGATCGCGTGACGCGACCGGTACGGGCCCTCGGCCGGCAGGTGTTCGTGATTGACGAGGATCACGCGTTCGCCGACCTCGGCGTCGCGCAGTTCGATGCGATCGGGATAGCCGGGCCGGTGGTCGACGACGTAGCGCTTCGCGTGACGTGCCTGCAGTTCGCCGTCGCTCATCGAGAACAGTGGCTGGAACGGGGCGACCGGCAGGCCGGTCACCCGAAAGGATGTCGGGGTCATGATGCCTCCTGAAAGATCACGCAGCGTATCCGTCGCAGGGAAATCGGCTAGCCGTTTTCGGACAGGGAACGCAACCGATCGAAAGCTCTCGCGCGACGGCCTCGCGCAAACACTCGCATCGATGACGTATAAGGCAGGAAGCGGCTTCCGGCGACGGACGGGCTCGAAGCGCGCACTCCCGCTCGCGACCTTGCCGAATGATCTCGACCCTTCGTAGTTTCTTCTGGCGACCGCAGGTCGCGCCGCTGGCCGACGCCGGGACGCGCACGCGGCGCATCCGGATCACCC
>CAXTPX010000225.1:0-5539 GCA_964246005.1 uncultured Burkholderiaceae bacterium
AGATGGCCGCGCGCATCCGGGCGCTGCTGCGCCGCTCGACGCTCGAAGCGAGCGCCGAACTGCAGCACGGTTCGCTGCGGATGGACACGAAGGCGCGGCGGCTGTGGCTGTCGGGCGACGAGGTCGAAGTGACCGCGCGGGAGTGGGTGGTGCTCGAGTACCTGTTGCGCCGGCCCGAGCGCGTCGTGTCGAAGGAACAGTTGCGGATGGCCGTGTTCGGCGACGAGGAGCCGGGCTACAACGCCGTCGAGGTCTACATCTCGCGGCTGCGGACCAAGTTCGAGAGCGACGGGCTGCGCATCCGCACCGTGCGCGGCTTCGGCTACATGCTCGAGGACTTCTGCGCGCCATGAGCCCGACGGACGCGAGTCTTCATCGCCGCCTGCTCGCGCGGCTGATCCCCGCGCTGTTCGCGGCGATCGCCCTCGGTGGCGTGACGTCGTACTTCGTCGCGCGACGCTCCGCGGACTTCGCGTACGACCAGGCGCTCGTGGCCGCGGCTGCCGACATCGCGGGCGGCGTCCACGTCGACGGTCGCCGGACCACCTTCGACCTGTCGCCGCAGTCGGAACGCATCCTGCGCAGCGATGCCCGCGACAACATCTACTTCGCGGTCCGCACGACGGACGGCAGGTTCCTCGGCGGTGATCGCGACCTGATCGGCGCGGCGCCCGAGGGCCAGGGCGAGGAGGTCAGCCACGACCTGCCGTTCCGCGGGCAGACCCTGCGCTCGCTGTCGATCGGCTTCACCGAGGCGACGGTCCCGTTCGTCGTCACCGTCGCGGAGACCACGCGCAAGCGCGAAGCCGCGGCCTGGCGCGTGTTCGCGCAGATGGTGCTGCCGACGACGCTCGTGCTGTCGCTGGCCGGCCTGATCGTGTGGCAGAGCGTGCGGGCCGGGTTGCAGCCGCTCGACGACCTGAAGCGCCAGATCGAGCGCAAGTCCGAATTCGACCTGTCGCCGATCGCGCTCGCGGGAACGCCGTTCGAGGTGCGGTCGCTGGTGCGCACGCTGAACCGGCTGCTCGGCCGTCTCGACGCGGCCACGCGCATGCATCAGGCGTTCGTCGCCGATGCCGCGCATCAGTTGCGGACGCCGCTCGCCGGGATCCAGGGCCAGGTCGACCTGCTCTCGAACGCAGTCGAAGCGGGACAGGAGCAGACGCTGCGGCGCCTGCGCTTCTCGGTCGACCGCGCGATCCGACTCGCCAACCAGCTGCTCGCCCTGGCGCGCGCGGACAAGGACGCGAACGCGCTGCGGCTCGAGCGCTTCGACATGGCGACGTTGATCGGCAAGGCCGCCGACGGCTGGGTTCATCGGGCCATCACGGCGCGCGTCGACCTCGGCTTCGAGCTCGCGCCGAGTCCGCTGACCGGTGACCCGTACCTGCTCGGCGAGCTTCTCGACAACGTCGTCGACAACGCGTTGCGCCATGCGCCGGCGGGCGGCTCGATCACGGTGAGCACGGCCGTCGCCGGAGCGCACATCGACGTCGCGGTCGACGACAGCGGCCCCGGCATCCCGACGGCGCTCGCCGAGCGCGTCTTCGAACGCTTCTATCGCGTGGACGACAGCGACGGGTCCGGCAGCGGGCTCGGGCTCGCGATCGTGCGACAGATCGCCCTGCGTCATGGCGGCTCGGTCGAGGCGCAGCCGTCGGCGACGCTCGGTGGCCTGCGACTCGTGGTGCGGCTGCCGGTCGCCGGTCCTTCGGCCATCGTCGCCGACACGGCCGACGTCGAGGCGGAACCGCCGATGGCGGCGATCGCATGAGGACGTCGCGCATGGCGCTCGTGCTGGCGATCGCGTCGACCTGCGGGACGGCGTTCGGCAGCACGAACGACCCGCCGGGCGCGGGCGAACGGTCCGGCGTCGTCGTCGCGATCGCGCGCGCGCCCGACTTCGACGAGGACAACGATGTCGCCTGCAAGCGTTTCGCGATCAGCGATGTCGCCGCGGACCGGCGCTATGCCACCGTGCGATTCTTCTCCGGCCGGCATGCGCACACGCGGGTACTGCCCCTCGCGAGCGGCTTTGCCGTGCAGGTCGGCGATCGCGTCGTGTTCCGGAGCAGCGGCTGCGCGGAGATCGACGCTCGCTGAATGCCGCGACGCCGCGTCGCTATGATGTGCCGTTCAGCAAGCCTCCCTCGCCATGTCCTTCTGCGCCATTCCGAAAACACGTCACATCGCAGCCGCGCTGGCCGCATGCCTGATGCTCTTCGCGGGGAGCGCATTCGCCTGGGGCGCGCGCGGCCATGCGATGGTGGCCGACATCGCGACGCGCTTCCTGACCCCGGCCGCGACGCTCGCGGTGGGCGAGCTGCTGCAGGACGACCTCGGCGCGGACGGCAAGCCATCGGGACGCTCGACGCTCGGCCAGATCTCGAGCTGGCCCGACGAGCTGCGCGCGACGCCCGAACAACGCGCGACCGGCGTCTATCACTACGACGACGTTCCGATCTGCGGCGTCCCCGATCGCGCGAAGTACTGCAAGGACGGCAAGTGCGCCACCGCGTGGTTCGCGAAGCAGCTCGCGATCCTGAGGGATCCGTCGCGACCGAAGCTCGCGCGCAACGAAGCGTTGAAGTGGATCACGCACCTGGTCGGCGATCTCCATCAGCCGCTGCACGCGTCCGACGACGACGACAAGGGCGGCAACGACGTGAAGATCACGTTCCTCGGCAAGCGCATGGACGACCCGGTCGACGGTCGCCCGCAGTCGCCGTACAACCTGCACACCGCCTGGGACCGCTTGATCCCCAACCGGGCGATCGATCAGCGGGGCGGCTACGACGCGTTCCTCGGCGACCTGCCGAACGCGGGGACGCGCGCGGCGTGGGACGTCGGCGACATCGACGCCTGGGCCGCCGAGAGCTTCGTGCTGTCGCGCGACTTCATCTATCCGACGCTGCCGACGGCCTTCGAGTGCGGCAAGCCGATCACCGCGGTCCTCGACATCGGCGAGGTCTACTATCGACCGGCCGCCGAGATCGCGACGGCGCAATTGAGGAAGGCCGGCGTGCGGCTCGCGAAGGTTCTCAACGACGCGTTCGCGACGCCTTAGTCGACTGGCTATCCATCCCGCTCGATGTCGCTCAAGATCGAAGACTACGCACTGATCGGCGACCTGCAGACGGCCGCACTGGTCGGTCGCAACGGCAGCATCGACTGGCTGTGCGTCCCGCGCTTCGACAGCGCCGCGTGCTTCGCGGCGCTGCTCGGCGACGGCGACAACGGGCGCTGGCGCATCGCGCCGGACGGGATCAACAGCGATGTCCTCGCGACGCGACGGATTTATCGCGACCATGCGCTGATCCTCGAGACGACCTTCGAGACACCGGGCGGCAGCGTCGCGATCGTCGACTTCATGCCGCCGCGCGAGGACCGCATCTCGCACATCGTGCGCATCGTCGAAGGCCGCACCGGGCGCGTCGCGATGAAGAGCGCGACGAGCCTGCGCTTCAACTACGGGCTGACGACGCCGTGGGTGCGTCGCCTCCCGGACGAGGACAACGGCGTGCAGGCGATCGCCGGCCCCGACCGCGTGACGCTGCGCGCCGCCGTCGAACTGAAGGGCGAGGGCATGCAGACGGTCGCGCGCTTCGACGTCGCCGCCGGCGAGCGCGTGTGGTTCGTGCTCGGCCACAGCGAGTCGCATCTGCCGCTGCCCGAGGCCATCGATGCCGAGGACGCGCTCAACGAGACCGCGGGGTTCTGGAAGCAGTGGGGCGAGCAGCCGGTCGATGCCGGTCGCTACACGGACGTCGTGCGTCGCTCGTTGATGGTCCTGAAGGCGTTGACCTACGGCCCGACCGGGGGCATCGTCGCCGCGCCCACCGCGTCGCTGCCCGAGCTGATCGGCGGCGTTCGCAACTGGGACTATCGCTACTGCTGGCTGCGCGACGCGACGCTGACGCTGTTCGCGCTGATGAACGCCGGCTACTACGGCGAGGCGAAGGCGTGGCGCATGTGGCTCGAACGGGCGCTGGCCGGCGACGTCACGCAACTGCGCATCATGTACGGCCTCGCGGGCGAGCAGCGACTCGACGAAGAGGAACTCGACTGGCTCGCGGGCTACGAGGGGTCGCGGCCGGTCCGCATCGGCAACGCGGCCGCGCAGCAGCTGCAGCTCGACGTGTACGGCCAGGTGACCGGGGCGCTGCACTACGCGCGGGTCGGCGGCCTCGACGACGACGACGCGATCTGGCCGTTCCAGCGCAAGATGCTCGAGTACCTCGAGACCATCTGGCAGCAGGCCGACTCGAGCATCTGGGAGACGCGCGAAGGACCGCAGCAGTTCACGTTCTCGAAGATGATGGTGTGGCTCGCGTTCGACCGCGGCGTGCGCGCGGTCGAGAAGTTCGGCTACGAAGGTCCGGTCGACCGTTGGCGCGTGCTGCGCGACACCGTTCATGCGGACATCTGCACGAAGGCGTTCCGCGCCGATCGCAACACGTTCGTGCAGACCTACGATTCCGACGCGCTGGATGCGAGCCTGCTGATGATGCCGATCGTCGGCTTCCTGCCGATCGACGATCCGCGAGTCAGCGGCACGATCGCCGCGATCGAACGCGACCTCGTCGTCGACGGCCTCGTCATGCGTTACAGCAGCGCCACCAGCGACGGGCTGCCGGCCGGCGAGGGCGTGTTCCTCGCGTGCAGCTTCTGGCTGGTCGACAACCTGCGGTTGCAGGGTCGCATCGACGAGGCGACGAAGCTCTTCGATCGACTGGTCGGCCTCGCGAACGACGTCGGCCTGCTGTCGGAGGAATACGATCCGGTCGGCCGTCGGCTCGTCGGCAACTTCCCGCAGGCGTTCTCGCACGTATCGCTGGTCAACTCCGCGCTCGGCCTCGCGCGCTCGGCCTGCATGGCCGCCGACTCGAACAGCGACACGGTGGGTTCGCAGACAGCGGCACATTGATCAACCCTTCAATCACCAGGAGTCATCGATGCAATTGGGCATAGTGGGACTCGGCCGCATGGGCGGCAACATCGCACGCCGGCTGACCGAGAAGGGCCATCACTGTGTGGTGTTCGACGTCAACGCCGACGCGGTCGCCGCGCTCGCGGCCGACCGGATGACCGGCGCGACCGACCTGACCGACTTCGTCGCGAAGCTCGAACTGCCTCGGGTGATCTGGATCATGTTGCCGGCCGGCAAGATCACCGAGGACACGATCGCCGCGTTGCGTCCGATGCTCACGACCGACGACATCGTGATCGACGGCGGCAACACGTTCTACAAGGACGACATCCGGCGCGCGCTCGACCTCGCGAAGGACGGCATCCGCTACGTCGACGTCGGCACGTCGGGCGGCGTCTGGGGCCGCGAGCGCGGCTATTGCATGATGATCGGCGGCGACACGGCGGCCGTCGACCTGATCGATCCGCTGCTCGCGGCGCTCGCGCCCGGCAAGGGCGACATCGACACGACGCCGAAGCGCGCGGGTCGCGACGACCTCGATGCGCGCGCCGAAGAGGGCTACCTGCACTGCGGTCCGGTCGGCTCCGGGCACTTCGTCAAGATGATCCA
>CAXTPX010000226.1:0-4756 GCA_964246005.1 uncultured Burkholderiaceae bacterium
TCGGCGTCGCGACGTCGAACAGCATCCTGATGATCGTGTTCGCGGAAGACGAGCGCCGGAAGAAGCCGGAGGACCACGGCGAGAAGGACAAGGAAGGGGAGGACGAGCAGGGCGACAAGCCCGAGGAGCCCAAGTCCGCACGCGATGCCGCGCTCGAGGCCGGTCACACGCGCATGCGGCCGGTCATCATGACGGCGCTCGCGATGATCCTTGGCATGCTGCCGATGGCGCTCGGCCTCGGCGAAGGCGGAGAGCAGAACGCGCCCCTCGGTCGCGCGGTGATCGGCGGTCTCCTCGCCGCGACGATGACGACCCTGTTCATCGTGCCGGTGCTGTACAGCTGGCTGCGCAAGAAGCCGCCTCGGGACCGTGACGAGGAGATCGACTCGGAATACCACGCAGGTGAACAGCAGGCAGAGCCGCAAGGTGCTTAAGCGATGACACGAGAACCCGCCGCCGAGTCTCCGCTGCTGTTGCCCGCGCCCGAGCAGCCATTGCTCCTCCCCGCGCCGAAGCCGAAGGGCAACGGCGCAGCGCCCCCACGTTCGTATCGCTACTACTGGATCGTGGCGATCATGTTGCTCGTGCTGCTGATCGTCGGCTGGTTCTTCCACCACTTGCAGGCAAATCGCGCGGAGAAGGCGACGAAGGACGCAGAGGATCGCTTGCCGAGCGTCGGGGTGGTCGAGGTCAAGGCGTCGCCCGGCAGCGCCGACCTGCTGCTGCCCGGCAGCATCGTCCCGATCACCGAGGCTTCGTTGTTCGCGCGTGCCTCGGGCTACCTGCGCGAACGCCGTGCCGACATCGGCGACACGGTCAAGCGCGGGCAGGTGCTCGCGATCGTCGATTCGCCCGACCTCGACCAGCAGGTCCTGCAAGGCCGCGCCGCCGTGGCGCAGGCGCAGCAGCAGCTCGGCCAGGCCGAGGCGTCGGTCAACGACGCGCGGGCCCGACTCGGGCTCGCCCGCATCACCGCGCAACGCACCGACGAACTCGGCCGTGACAACGCGGTCGCGCAGCAGGAGGTCGACCAGCGGCGGCAGGAGCGCGATACGGCCGATGCGTCGCTGACGATGAGCGTCGCCAATGTCGGCGCCGCAGAGGCCAATGTCCGCGCGGCGCGGGCGAACGCGGACCGTCTCAAGGTGCTGCAGGACTTCGAGCAGATCCGCGCGCCGTTCGACGGCGTCGTCACGGCGCGCAACATCGACGTCGGCGCCCTGATCGGATCGGGCGGCGCGTCGTCGTCGACGTCGGGCGCCCCGTCGTCCTCGTCGAGCGAAGGCGCATCCGCCTCGGGATCGTCGAGCCCGAGCGGCGCTTCGTCGAGTGCCTCGACGTCGACCGGCTCGAGCGGCGGGCAGGCGATGGAGCTGTTCCGCATCGGCCAGGTGGATCGGCTGCGGGTGTTCGTCAGCGTGCCGCAGGAGAACGCGAGCGCCGTCGAGCCGGGCACCGATGCGAGCGTGTTCGTCGCGGGCTTCCAGCAGCCGTTCAGCGGGCAGGTCACCCGCACCGCGAAGTCGCTCGACCCGAGCGCGCGCACGCTGCTGACCGAAGTCCAGATCGACAACCAGCGTCGCTTGTTGATGCCCGGGATGTATTCGCAGGTGCGCTTCGCGAGCCCGCGTTCGAGCCCGCCGCTGCTGGTGCCCGGCGAAGCGGTGATCGCGCGGGCGAGCGGGATGACCGTCGCCGTGATCGAGGACCTGCGACCCGAGGATCGCGAGCGCTTGCCGAAGGCGATGCCGAAGGAAGAGAAGCCGAAGAACGACGACAAGAAGGCCGACGACAAGAAGGCCGACGACAAGGGGAGCGATGCGAAGGCCGGCAAGGGCGACGAGAAGGACGCGCGCAAGGGCAACGGTGCGGGGGACGAGGACGACGATCCGCAGCATGCGAAGCGCATCCACCTTCAGCCCGTGAAGGTCGGGCGCGACTACGGCACCGAGGTCGAGATCGTCGAAGGCCTGCAGGCCGGGGCCACCATCGTCGCGAACCCGGGCGACTTCGTCGCCGAAGGCGCCCTCGTCATGCCGCAGAAGCGCAAGGCGGACGAGGAGAAGAACGACAAGCCGGGTGGGTCGGGTGCACCGCAGGGCAACCAGTCGCCGAGCATGCAGGCGCCGACGAAGGGTCGCAAGTAGCGCTTGTCCCCGACGAATGCGGTTATCTTCGCGGCTTCGGTCGGCGAACCGGCCCTCTCCCCTGAATCGAGCCATGCCTACTGCCAAGTCGACGGCCTCGATGTCGCGTCGTGACCTACTGAGCCTGATCGGCAAGTCCGCGGGCGGCGCGATGATGTACCAAGCGATGAGTTCGCTCGGTCTCGCATCCGAATCGACCTTCCGCGGACCGCCGAAGCTCGTCGGTGCGAAGCGCGGCGCATCGGTGGTGATCCTGGGGGCGGGCATCGCCGGCCTCACCGCCGCGTACGAACTGCGGGAAGCGGGCTATCGCGTCCGCGTCCTCGAATACAACGACCGCGTCGGCGGACGTGCCTGGACCATCCGCGGCGGCGACACGTACACGGAGCTCGGCGGCGCCACGCAGCACTGCGGCTTCGCGAAGGGCGAGTATTTCAATCCGGGACCGTGGCGCATCCCGTTCCATCATCAGGGCGTGCTGTCGTATGCGCACAAGTTCGGGGTCGCGCTCGAGCCGTTCGTGCAGGTCAACTACAACGCGTTCGTGCATTCGAGCAATGCGTTCGGCGGCAAGCCGCAGCGCTATCGTCATCTGCAGAGCGACTTCCACGGGCACGTTGCCGAGCTGCTCGCCAAGGCCACGTCGAAGGGTGGCCTGGACGCCGAGCTCAGTAACGAAGATCGGCAGCGACTGCTCGAAGGATTGCGCAACTGGGGTGCGCTGGATGCCGAATACCGCTATCGCGCCAACCAGGTCAGCAGCAACCGTCGCGGCTTCGAGATCGACCCGGGTGGTGGTC
Organism: uncultured Burkholderiaceae bacterium; assembly: GCA_964246005.1. Classification (GTDB taxonomy): domain Bacteria; phylum Pseudomonadota; class Gammaproteobacteria; order Burkholderiales; family Burkholderiaceae_D; genus CAHJXF01. The sequence goes on from CAXTPX010000226.1 coordinate 2,948, forward strand.
TCGCGGCCGCTGCGGTGCCGTCCGAACCGCTCGCTCTCGACCAGCTGTTAGACGGCCGCGTGTGGCAGGCGATCTCGGCCGGGCAGGACTACGAGTTCCAGAGCGCGATCTTCCAGCCGGTCGGCGGGATGGACGGCATCGCGAAGGCGATCGGACGGCAGGTCGCGAGCACGATCCGCCTGAACGCGAAGGTGACGAAGATCGAGCAGGACGAACGTGGCGTGTCGGTCACGTACCTCGACACGAAGAAGGGTGGCTCGACGCGCGTCGAGAAGGCCGACTGGTGCGTGTGCACGATCCCGCTGTCGGTCCTGAGCCAGCTCGAGATCCAGGTCGGCAATGCGATGCGTGCCGCGATCGACGCAGTGCCGTACGAGGCGTCGATCAAGATCGGGCTGCAGTTCAAGCGCCGCTTCTGGGAACAGGACGAGCAGATCTACGGCGGCATCAGCTACACGGACCAGCCCATCGGTCGCATCTCGTACCCGTCGCACGGTTACGGCGGCGCGGGCAAGGGCGTGCTGCTCGCGGGCTACACGTTCGGGCCGAACGCGTACGAGTTCACGTCGCTGTCACCGGCCGACCGCATCGAGGCTGCGCTCGAACAGGGTTCCCGCGTGCATCCGCAATACCGCAGCGAGTTCGACCAGGGTTTCTCGGTCGGCTGGCATCGCGTGCCGTACTCGATGGGCTGCTTCGGTGGCTGGAGCGACGAAGCAAGGAAGACGCACTATCGCAACCTGTGCGCGGTCGACGGCCGCATCGTGCTCGCGGGCGAGCACGCGTCGAACATCCCGGCCTGGCAGGAAGGCGCGGTCTTGTCGGCACTCGACGCGATCGAGCGCCTGCACCAGCGGGCGGTCGCATGATCTTCGTCCGTTACTTCTGCGCATTTGCAATGCTTGCATCTGCAATGACAGCGGCCGCCGCCGACCCGCCGACGTTCTCGAGGGGTCGTGGCTTCGACGAGCGTTCGGGTGAGGCCTTGTACCGCTCGATCTGCCAGGGCTGTCATCAACCGGACGGGCAGGGCGCCCGCGGAGCCGGTGCCTACCCGGCGCTGGCGCACGATGCGAACCTCGCGAGCCGGCAATATCCGATCGCCGTGCTGCTGAACGGACGACGCAACATGCCGGCATTCGCCCCGTCGCTCGACGACGAGCAGATCGCCGCTGTCGCGACCTACGTTCGGACGAACTTCGGCAACGAGTACGGCGAAGCGATCACCGCCGCCGAGGTCGCTACGCTGCGGCCGCCCAAATGACATTGCCCGGTCCAAGGAGACTCGGATGACGACTCGAACGACATTCGTCGCGCTGCTCGCGGCCACTCTCGTCGTCGGCTGCGCGACGCCGTCGACGCAGCTGATCCGCACACCGCTGCCCAACGGTTCGACCTTCCCGATCTCATCGGCGGTCGAGGTCGGAAGCGGCCTGTCGACCGTGTATCTGTCGGGTCAGGTGCCGCCGAACCTCGACCCCGCGCCCGCGCCGGGCAGACCCGGTAGCTACGGTACCGACACGAAGACGCAGACCGCCAATACCTTGAAGTCCGTCGAGCGCACGCTCGCCTGACTGGGCCTGACGATGGGCGACGTGATCAAGATGCAAGTCTTCCTCGTCGGCGATCCGGCCAAGGGCGGCAGGATGGACTTCGGCGGCTTCATGGACGGCTACACCCAGTTCTTCGGGACGGCCGAGCAACCCAACCTGCCGACCCGTTCGGTGTTCCAGGTCGTCGCCCTCGCGAATCCTGCGTTCCTCGTCGAGATCGAAGATCGCCGCGGCACCGGGATGGAGGAGCGCCGCC
>CAXTPX010000226.1:4766-5529 GCA_964246005.1 uncultured Burkholderiaceae bacterium
CAGATAACGTTGTCATGGCGCCGGGCCGCGCGTCGGGGCCTTCGGCGCATCGATCTTCACGGTGCCACCCGTCTCTGCTGCCCGATAGATCGCCGCGACGATGCGCATGTCCTGCAGGCCCTCCGCGCCGCCGGTATGCGGCTCTGTGCCGGTCGCGATGCAGGCGCTCATGTGGTCGATCTCCTTCGTGAACTGGTCGGCCTCGTGGATGTTCGGCTCGAACGTCGTCTCGATGCCGTCGACGAGGGAACTGCCGCGCAGCTTCAGGCCCGAGTAGGAGAACGCGGGGTCCATCCCGGCCCAGCCGGTCGTGCCGTTGACCCGCAGGAAGCGCGACAGGTGCGCGCCGTAGCTGGTCGAACACTGCGCCATGAGCCCGCTCGGAAAGCGCAACTGGAAGTGCACGGTCTCCTCGACTTCGCGGAAGCGCGGATCATTCGGCGTCGAGTAGATCTGCGCCTGCACCTCGGTCGGTTCCTCGCCCGACAGGAAGCGCGTCGCGTTCAGGCAATAGATGCCGACGTCGGGCAGCGATCCGCCACCGGCCATCGCCCGCTTGTGGCGCCACTGCCCCGGATCTCCCTCGTTCTGCGAGTTGCACGCGAGGATCTGCTTGACGCGGCCGAGCCGGCCGGCGCGCATCAACTTCGCGAGCGCCTGGTTGTTCGGCTCGTATTGCTGGCGGTACGCGATCATCAGCAGCTTCTTCGCGCGATCGCAAGCGTCGATCATCTGCTGACACTCGGACGCATCGATCGCCATC
>CAXTPX010000227.1:0-5515 GCA_964246005.1 uncultured Burkholderiaceae bacterium
GATGGACAGCTTCTACTCGGTCGTCGAGTTGCGTCGCAAGACGCGCATCCACTTCCACGAGTTCATGCGCGGTGTCCACCTCGAACTGGATGCACTGCGCGGCATCAGCGATCCGCTCGACGAGGTCGCGAGGCGAATCGCGAAGAAGTACCGGCTCGTGTGCTTCGACGAGTTCCATGTCAGCGACATCGCCGACGCGATGATCCTGCATCGGCTGCTGAAGGCGTTGTTCGATCTCGGCGTGGTGTTCGTGATGACGTCGAACTATCGGCCCGACACGCTGTATCCGGAGGGTCTGCATCGCGATCGCATCCTGCCGGCGATCGCGCTCCTCGAGGAGAAGCTCGACATCGTCAACGTCGACGGCGGCACCGACTACCGCACCCGCACGCTGGAGCGGACACCGACCTATCTGACGCCGCTCGGCGCGGAAGCGGACAGGGCGCTGCGTCACGCGTTCGACGCGCTCGCGGAGGTCGGTGACGAGGAACCGCGCCTGATGATCGAGACGCGCGTGGTCCCGGCACTGCGTCGCGCGGGCGGCGTCGTCTGGTTCGACTTCGCGACACTGTGCGGCGGACCCAGGTCGCAGAACGACTATCTCGAACTCGCCAACCGCTTCCACACCGTGATGCTGTCCGACGTGCCGCAGATGAGCGCATCGTTGTCGTCGGAAGCGCGGCGCTTCACGTGGCTGGTCGACGTCTGCTACGACCGCCGCGTCAAGCTGATCCTGTCGGCGGCGGTGGCGGCCGACGCGCTCTACACGGTCGGTGCGCTCGCCAACGAGTTCCAGCGGACGGTCAGTCGCCTCTACGAGATGCAATCGGTGGACTACCTGCGTTCCGAACGACGCGCGGCCCGGGTCGATCTCTGATCCCCGATAATCACCCGATGCGGCCTTCCCTCCAAGCGGTCTGCGCGGTCGCGGCATTGCTCCTGTCGCTGGCGGTGCAGGCGCAGTCGACGCCCGAGCCGGGTTCGCTGCGCGAGCGCTATCCGGTGTCGTCGATCGACTCGGCGGAGCGCGCCGATGCGGCGCTCTCCGAGACGAACGGCGCGAAGGGACACGTCGAACTGGAGTATCGCAATCAGGCCCGCGACTGCATGAAGACGTTCACGGTCAACGCGTGCCTCGACGGGGCACGTGCGTTGCAGCGCAAGCGTCTCGCCGAGATCGGAAGCGTCGAGCTCGAGGCCAACCGCTTCAAGCGCCGCGACAAGGCCGACCAGCTCGAAGCCGATCGACGGAAGCGCGAGGCGGACCGTGCGGCGAACGCGCCGGCCGACAGCGAGCTGCGAGCGCGCAACCGCAAGACGTTCGAGGCGCACCAGGCGCAGGCGGCACACGATGCGGTCGAACGACAGCGCACCGAGGCGAGGACGGCCGCCAGCCCGCCGAAGCCGCATCGGCCCGCGGTGAAGGTGCCGCCACCCACGGACGCCGCGGCCAACGCGGCGATGCGCGAGAAGAATGCCGCGCAGCACACGGCGAAGGTCGCCGAGGCGAAGGCGCATCAGGGCGAGATCGACCGGCGCGTGATCGCGAAGACGGCCGAGCGGAAGCGACATGCCGAAGAGAAGGCGGCGAAGGACGCGAAGATCGCCGCCGCGGCCGAGGCGGCGAAGAATCCCGCCAGGCCCTGATCGAAGTGCCGGGCAGTCGACGCCGGTCGATCAGCGTGCCGTACCCGCCGGCTGCTCGAGCGCTTCCATGCGGACGATCGCCAGCGTGCAGTTGTCGCCGCCGCCGTCGGCCCGTTCCCGAGCGATGTGGATGAGGCGTTCGGACGCCTTTCGCGGCGGGTAGCTGGCCAGGATCAGCGCCAGTTCGTCCTCGGTGAAGTAGTGCCAGAGCCCGTCGCTGCAGAGGAGGAACGTGTCGCCCGCGGAAAGGCTGTCGACGCTGCCGAAGTCGATCGACGGCTGCTTGTTGGTGCCGAGCGCGTGGGTCAGCAGGTTGGACAGTCGATGCGAACTCGCGCCCTGCCGGTCGAGCTTGCCTTCGTTGACCAGTTGCTCGACGTACGAGTGATCGACGGTGCGTTCGACCATCTTGCTGTGGCCGAAGCGATAGATGCGGCTGTCGCCGACATGGGCCCAGTCGGCGCGGTTCGGTTGCACGACGAGGGCGGCCAGCGTGCTGTGCGGCTCCTTCTCGGTCGACAGCGCCGAAAGGCGGATGACCATGTGCGCTTCGTGGACGATCTCCGTCAGCAGCGACTGGATCGACTGGCCCACCGAGTACTCGGCGAAGATGTTCTTCGCGGTGCTCATGACCTGCTGCGCGGCCATCGCCCCGCCGGTCTTGCCGCCCATGCCGTCGGCGACGATGAAGAGGGCCGAGTCGGGCAGGCGTCGAGACGTGAAGATGCCGACCCGATCCTGCTGTTCGGCCCGATCGCCGATGTGTTGTCCGGTGCAGGCAGTGATGCGTAGCGAGGCAGCGTCGACGTCGGCCGCCGGTCTTGCTCCGAATTGAGAACGCTCTTGCATCACGAGGGACGGCTTTACAATAGATTTCCGAAGCATTATGCACGTGTCCCAACGTCGCTCCAGATGGAAGACCAGGTCACTCACTACCGTATCGTCGAACTGCAGGTTGAACACCGTGACCTCGACGACGTCATTGCACGGCTGACGGCGCTACCCGGTCACGACGAGCTGCAGTTGCGTCGGCTGAAGAAGAAGAAGCTGCAGATCAAGGACCAGATCCTGCAGTTGCAGATCCAGCTCGTACCCGACATCGAGGCGTGAGCGCCGTTCCGCTCGTGCCGGCATCGCCCGCCGGCGACGGCACCGGCTCGCGTCCATCCGCTTCCCTCCCTGCATTGCCCTCCCTCGCTTCCGATCGCGCCGCCGTGCTGGCGACCATCTTCTCCGATGGAGGGGCGCTCGCCGCGCACGTCCCCGGCTATCGGGCGCGGTCGGGGCAGACCGAGATGGCCGAGGCCGTGGGCGGCGCGATCGAGTCGTGCGGCACGCTCATCGCCGAGGCGGGTACCGGCACCGGCAAGACCTTCGCCTACCTCGTGCCGGCGCTGCTGTGGGGCGGCAAGGTGATCGTGTCGACCGGCACGAAGACGCTGCAGGACCAGTTGTTCCGGAAGGACATTCCGACCGTTCGCGGCGCGCTTCAGGCACCGGTGACGGTGGCCTTGCTGAAAGGTCGATCGAACTACGTCTGTCACGAGTACCTGAAGCGCACCCAGGAAAGCGGGCGCCTCACGTCGCGACAGGACGCGGTGCATCTGCGCGCGATCGTCCGCTTCGCACAGTCGAGCGGCAGCGGCGACCGCGCCGAAGTCGCCGAAGTACCGGAACAGGCGCCGATCTGGAACCTCGTGACGTCGACGCGCGACAACTGCCTGGGGACCGAGTGCGCGCACTACCGCGAGTGCTTCGTGATGAAGGCGCGGCGCGCGGCGCAGGAGGCCGACGTGGTCGTGGTCAACCATCACCTGTTCTTCGCCGACCTGGTGCTGCGCGACGAAGGCATCACCGACCTGCTGCCGACGGCGAACACGGTGATCTTCGACGAGGCGCACCAATTGCCCGAGACGGCCACGCTGTTCTTCGGCGAGACCGTGTCGACGGCCCAGTTGCTCGACCTGGCCCGCGACGTGCTGGCCGAAGGACACACGCACGCACGCGACGCGCTGACGTGGGTGGACGCGATCGCACCGCTCGAGATGGCCGCGCGGGATCTGCGGCTGTCGCTCGGGACGGAGGTGCAGCGGCTCAACGTGAACCAGGTGCCGCCATCGGCCCCGTTCCACATCGCGCTCGCGTCGGTGCTGCAGGTCCTGCGCGCGCTGACGGTGATCCTCGAGGACCAGGCCGCGCGCGCCGAGACCCTGGAGCAGTGCTGGCGGCGTGCGACCCAGTTGACCGAACGCCTCGTCCGCTGGCAGGAACAAGGAACGTCGGTCGACGGGCCGCCGACCATCCGCTGGCTCGAGACCTTCACGAACACGCTGCAACTCCATCGCACGCCGTTGTCGGTCGCCGAGGTCTTCGATCGCGAACGGGCCGGCACGCCGCGCGCCTGGATCTTCACGTCGGCCACGCTCGCGGTGAAGAACGATTTCGACCACTTCACGACGCAACTCGGCCTGTCGTCGTCCGACGCGCGCAGCTGGCCGAGTCCGTTCGACTACGGCACGCAAGGCCTCCTGTATCTCCCGGAGGGCCTGCCCGACCCGCTGTCGTCGCGCTACACCGAGTCGGTGGTCGATGCCGCCTGGCCGCTGATCCGGGCGGCCGGCGGCCGCACGTTCGTGTTGTGCACGACGCTGCGGGCGGTCCGGACGGCAGGCGAACTGTTGAGAGGGCGCATCGAGGACGAGGAATTGGACTTCCCGCTGTTGCAGCAGGGCCAGGGCAGCCGCAGCGAACTGCTCGAACGCTTCCGGCGCGCGGGCAATGCGGTCCTGGTCGGCAGCCAGAGCTTCTGGGAAGGCATCGACGTTCGGGGAAAGGCGTTGTCGCTCGTCGTGATCGACAAGCTGCCGTTCGCGCCGCCCGACGATCCGGTTCTGGCCGCGCGCCTCGACGCGCTCGCGCGACGCGGCGGCAATCCGTTCATGGACTATCAGCTGCCGACCGCGGTGATCAGCCTGAAGCAGGGTGCCGGTCGACTGATCCGCGACGAGACCGATCGCGGCGTGCTGATGATCTGCGACCCACGCCTCGTCACGAAGCCGTACGGTCGTCGCATCTGGCAGAGCCTGCCGCCGTTTCGACGAACGCGCGACCAGAGCGTCGCGACCGCCTTCTTCGATGCGCCGGAGGCGTTGCCGGTGTTGCCCGACTGATTCCTACCAGAACTTCCACCACGGTGCCTTTTCCTGGATCACCGCGACGCTCGCAGGGAAATTGGTGTCGAGCACGCGCTTCGCATCGTCGCGCAACTGCGGCATCGACAACCCGTCGTAGGCCTCGACCATCACCTGCAGCGCGTCGCGCACCGCGGGCGCCTGCTGGTATTGCCTGACGACGACCTCGGCCCGATTGGCGGCGGCCAAGAACGCACCGCGACGCAGGTAATAGCGCGCCACGTGGACCTCGTGGGCCGCCATCGCGTTGACGAGGTATTTCAGGCGCACGATCGCGTCGGGCGTGTACTTGCTTTCCGGATAGCGCTCGACGAGCTGCCGGAACGCATCGAACGCATCGGTCAGTGCCTTCGGGTCGCGCTCGGTGAGGTCCTGGCCCGACAGCGAGCCGAGGAGGCCCAGGTTGTCGTTGAAGTTGACGAGCCCCTTCAGGTACCAGACGTAGTCGGCATTCGGGCTGTTCGGGTATTGCTTCAGGAAGCGATCGGCCGCGGCCAGCGCCAGGTCGCGCTCGCCATCGCGGTATTGCGCGTACGCGATCTCCATCTGCGCCTGCTGCGCGTAGCGACCGAACGGGAAGCGCGTCTGAAGCTGTTCGAAATACTTGATCGCGTTGGTGTAGCCACCGGCCGACAGTTCGTCCTCGGCCTCTGTATACAATCGTTGGGCACTCCAGT
>CAXTPX010000228.1:0-5506 GCA_964246005.1 uncultured Burkholderiaceae bacterium
CGCGAACGTCACCGAGAATCCGACGTAGCCCATGTAGAGCATCGGCGGGTGGATCACCATGCCCCAGTCCTGCAGGACCGGATTCAGGTCGCGCCCGTCGAACGGCGCCGGAACGAGGCGCACGAACGGGTTCGAGGTCAGCAGCTCGAACGCGAGGAAGCCGACGCTGACGATGCCCATCGTACCGAGCACCCGTCCGAGCGCTTCGGCCGACATGTCGCGCTCGACCGCGGTCACCGCGGCGCCCCAGCCGGACAACATCAGGACCCACAGCAGCAGCGAGCCTTCGTGCGACCCCCAGGTCGCCGCGAGGCGGAAGGCGAGCGGCAGTTGCGAGTTCGAATGGGTGGCCACGATGGCCACCGAAAAGTCGTCGGCGGCGAACGAGCGCGCGAGGCAGCCGAACGCGAACGCGATCAGGCAGAACTGCAGCTGCGCGGCCGGCCGGGCCAGCGCGATCCAGTACGGCAGCCGGCGCGCGGCGCCGACGATCGGCAACGCCGCCTGGATCGATGCGACGACGAGCGCGAGGATGAGCGCGAGTTGCCCGAGTTCAGGAATCATCGGGCCGTGGCCGGACGGGAGAGCTACTTCGTGCCGACCACGACCGGGTCGCGCGACGTGCCGGTCGGGTCAGCCAGTCCGTGCAGGGCGCCGGCCGGCTCGGCGGCGGGCGATGAGCTTGCCGGACCTTTCAGATCGTCTGCGGCCGTCGCGCCGGGATGCGGGCCGGTGACGCCCGACAGCACCGGATAGTCCTTCAACGAACTCGCGCCGTACAGCGGCTTGAACGTGCCTTTGTGGCAGGTCGCGCAGCCGACCTTCGGACCGTCTCCTTCGACGCTCAGGCGGTAGTCCGGGAAGGTCGACTGCAGCGGGATCAGATACGACGTGTTGATCGCTCGGACCATCCGGATCCCGTGCCAGGCGGTGCCGCGTTGCGGGGTGCTTTCTTCCCAGCGGCTCATCGCCCGCGTGTTGTGGCAGTAGTTGCAGTTCACGCCGAGCGATTCGGAGATGTAGATCATCAGCGCGTAGGTCGATTGCGCCGACTTGACGGAGACGGGGTTCGTTCCCGCCAGTGGCTGTCCCCCCTGGACGCGGATCTCGTTGCCGGTCGTGAGGAACGTCGACAACGGGTCGTACGGCAGTGCCGAGTTGCCGGCGACGGGCGACGGGTAGTTCTTGCCGGTGTAGCGACTCTGCGTGTTCAACGCCGCATGCGGCGCAGGGCTCGCGAACCAGTCACCCGAAGGAACGGCCTGTCCGCGATGGCAGGTCCAGCACGTCACGCCCGGATTGCCGACATGCGCCCGCCAGTTCGTGTTGATGTCGCGCGTCATCTGGAGCATCCGTCGCGCGACGACCTTCGTGTACTTCTCGTCGGACTCGAGCTTCTTGGGATTGTGGCAATACTCGCAGCCTTCCTCGGGTGCGACCCACGTGGACAGGGCCTGCATCAGGCGCGAGAGCTCGCCCGAGCTGATGTCGTTGAGGACCCGGACGTTCTTGAACACCTCGCTGACCGGCGGGCTGTCTTCGTCGGCCGGGTCCTCGGCCTCGGGAATCCTGTTGATCTCGGCCAACGACTGGATGGTGCTCGGCTTGTACAGATAGAAGGAACTCGTGCCGCGGTAGCCGCGCTGAATCACCTCGGTCTTCTCGCACGCGGTCAGCAGCAACGACGTCGACAGGGCGAGGACGAAGAGAAGCCGGCGGCGCAAGGCGCCTTCGACGGGCCCGACGCGCGCGGTACACCTTGCCGACTCTCCGTCCATGTCGAGCGCCTTCCTGTCGTGAGCTGTCCGAACGTGCTTCTGCCGGCAACGCTCAAGCCTTGGCCTTCAGCGCCTTGAAGTTGCGGCACCAGCCGGTCGGCGCGACGAGGCGGCCGCCGTAGAAGGAGCACGGCCCCAGCGGATCACCGGGCTTGCCCGAGTAAAGCTGGCAGACGGCGCAGTGCTGCGTCGCGTCGTGGCGGGGATACTTCGCCTGATCCACCGCGTTCGTGTCGAGTCTGAAGCCCATGGACTTGGCATACGGGTCGGCTTCGGTGACGCGCTCGGTTTCCTCGGCCGCGCGGGCACGGGTGATGACCAGCGCACTCGACGTGGCGATCGCCTTCAACAGGAACACTCTTCTCGCACGGTAAGGCATCGAACGATTCCTTCAATTTTGAGCGATGGAGACGCGTGAGCCTCCGTCGATTCGTCACCCGATGATTGCTTCGTCCACTCGCGACTCGCCATCGTTGTCGGTCCAGGCCACGGTCACCCGGTCTCCGACCCGGCCCCCGCGAAACCGGAAGGTCAAGAGCGGATCGGCCGACACCGCGATGCTCATCCGCGCCTTCAACACGGGTCGATCCACGACCGAGACACGGACGTCGGTGATGTAGTGCGCCTCGATCGCATGGCCGTCGGCGTCCTCGCGAAAACCGGTTTCCATCGGATGCGGCATCAGCACGTGCGCCTCGGCGAGGCCGTCCTTCAGCCGCACGCGGATGCGGATGGCATCGCTCATGGCACGGTCGCGCCGATCGGTCGCGGGTCGGGTCTTGCGGGCTCAGGCACCGCATCCTCCCAGCACGACGCGGGTGTCCCTGCTCATCGAATACAGCCTGCCGTTGGCCTCCACGATGGCCACCACCGTTCCGCTCTGCGCGAGCTTCAGTCGCGTCGACACGAACGGCTCGGTACTCGGCGCGATGTCGAAACGGGCGGCCAGCGGAAACGGATTGGACTCGACCAGCAGCGCGATCCGCCGCGTGCCTTCGAGCGAACTCGCGACGCTGACTGGAACGATCGCGCCGTTCTCCGAGAGATCGGGGAGGACGAGATCGATCGCATCGCTGTCGATCGGCGTGCTGCCGAGCGCACGGAGAACGTCCTCCATCGACGTCGCTTCGAAGAGCAGTGCTTCGCCGTCACGGGCTTCGCTGCCGGTTCCGAAGCCGCACGCGACCAGTGCGGCGAGCAACCCGCCGTACCTCAGCAGATCACGTCGCAGACGGTCGGGCGCTCTCGTATCCCGGACCGGAACAGGTGAGCGGTCAGAGCGCATCGCGAACCAGCCGGACGAGGTTGGCCTGTCCACGGTCGACGTAACGAAAGCCTTCGGCGCCGAAGCTCAACGCGTACACGAAGTCGGTGGGTCCCGATGCCCTTCGCGAAGTCGTCGTCCAATAGAACGACGCGGGCGTATCCGGAAACAACTCGAGGTTGATGCGCGGGTCGCTGCACTCGCGCTCGGCGATCGATGCCAGCTCGGGCATGCGGGGCACGCGCCAGTCGCTGAAGAACGCCGAGCCGCTCCGATTGATCTCGTCGGCCACCGATTGGGCCGACGGGAACGTCAGCGATTGCGGCGTGCCCGTGCAACGGCTCCCCGTCCAGCGTTGACCGGCCGAGCAGCGCATCCACATCAGCTTCGACCGCGTATCGGTGACCGTTCCATCGGCATCCGCCTTGAAGCGGGCGCTCGTCGTCGAAGCGGGATGGACACTGGTGTCGCACGTCTGCGCGGCATCGACGTCCGCGACGACGGACGCGACGAGCGCGACGGCGAACCATCCGGCGTTGCGAATCATCGCGACCCGGTCGCACCGAGGGCCGCTGTCTTGCGCGAGCTGCGTCCGCGTCGCACCCATGCTTCATGCATCACTTGTCCACCCCGACACCGGACGGCTTCTTCGGGTAGCCCACACCCGACTTGACGACGATCGACGCCGTCTGCCGCGAAGCGAGTCCCGGCTCGATCTTCTCGCCGCGATAGAGATTCATCGCATAGGCCTCCATCGCGAACATGTCGTCGCCATTGACGTCGAGCGGCTTGCCGGCCTGCGGGTTCTGGATGCACCAGTTCGCCATCTCACGAAACGGCACCACCTTGTTGAACTGCGGCATCCACTTCGGAAAGGTCTGCGGGTTCGATGCGGCCGCATCGGGATGGCAATTGCCGCAACCGAGCCCGTTGCTCGACATGTCGGACCTGCTGCCGTGCCACAGGTCGCGTCCGCGATCGACCAGGGCGAGCAGCTTGGCTTGCTGATCGGCGAGCTCCGCATCGGTATACGGCTCTCTTGCCTGAACGGCCGTCGACAGCAGCGCGCTGCCGAGGACTGCGACGCCGACGAGTGCCCACTTGCCCTGAGTTCTGTTCATGTCGTCTCCTCAGACCGGGTAGCCATTTTTCATGAACGGCGTCAGCGAATCGCCGAACGGTTGATGCTGCACGGTGCCGACGAACGCATCGCTGATCGCGATCGACTGCGTGCCCATTCCATCGGTCTCGTTCGATGGATCGGAGCGATACATCTGCGACTGCGGATAGGGCAGCTGGACCGCCGGGTAGGGCCAGGGCCACGAGGTGCTGAGCGACCCGATCGAACTCATGTTGCCGATCTTGTTGAAGACGGTCTGATGCACGTGCCCGTGGAACGCCATCACGTGGTTGAACTTGGACAGCGTCTCGCGGATCTCGGGCGCATCGGACGTCTGGAAATTCCAGCGCGGGTAGTAGTCCCACAGCGGGGAATGGGTGAACACGACGACCGGCGTCTCGGCCGAGAGGTTGCGCACGTCCTTCTTCAACCAGCCGAGCGTCTGTTCCTGCACGCCCCACGGACCGGCGATGGGGCTTTCGAGCATTTCCATCGTGCCCATCCGTTCCTTCGGCGACATGCCCGACGACGTCCAGAAGTCCTTGACGATGATCGAGTTCATCCCGATCAGGTGGACGCCCTTGTGATCGAACGACCAGGTGTCCTGGCCGTACAGGCCGCGCCATGTCTTGCCCATGTCGAGATACCAGTCGTGCTCGCCGGGAATGACCTTCATCGGCATCGTCAGCTTCGAGAGGATCTTCTGACCCTTGACGAGCTGGTCCTCGGTGCCGTTCTGCGCGATGTCACCCCCGAAGATGACGAAGTCGGGCTTGGGCGACAGGGCGTTGACCTGCGCGACCGCATCCTCGAGTTGCCGATCGAACTTGTGATCGGGAATGCTGTACAGATGCGCGTCGCTGATGATGGCGAACGTGAACGGCGTGACCGTCCGCTTGCCCGACTGGGCGCCCGCGACCGTGACGAGGGCGAGATCGATGCCGATCGCCTGCGCCGCCAGCGTGGAAAATCCGGCCATGCCGGTGTATTGCAGGAAACGTCGCCGTCCCGTCGCTGAATCCGCCATCGCTCCTCCTTTGATCCGCTCACGCTCGATCGAATCGTCGAGCAGTTGCCGTGATGCGAATCACATGGGAGTTGCGCCTTGCGACGCCGGTGGATGCCAGCCCTGATCCAGGGCCCCGTCCCTTCGCTGCGCGCGGCGAAGCGCGCAACGACTGTCTCCTGATGCGCTCGTTTCACGAGTCTGTCTTACGTCCGGCGTAGGACTTGCGCCCTGCCGTGGTAAGACTTTAGGCATTTCCTCGCGTGACGAATAATTCTTTGTTTTGACATCGATCCTGCGTTTTCCTAATATCGACCGATGGCCCTCGCCAAGACCGG
>CAXTPX010000229.1:0-5485 GCA_964246005.1 uncultured Burkholderiaceae bacterium
GGAACTGCACTACACCGGCGACACGAACGATTCGGCGACGATGAACATCTGGCTGCAGAAGCAGGTGATGCAGCAGCTCGCGGCCAACGGTGGCAAGGTGCCTGCCAGCCTCACGAGCTGACCGAGCACCCGCTGACCCGGCAGGATCGGCATCCGCCACGTGGATGCCGCGCGGTATCCGATGGAGCGTGGGTCATCGGGGGGGGCGGCCAGCGACGGACTGTAGAATCCTTCGATGGCCGTCGTGCGGTCGCCGGGGACAGCGCTCTTAATGGAAATCGTATTGCTGTTCGTGTTGATCCTGATCAACGGGGTCTTCGCGATGTCGGAGATCGCACTCGTCACGGCGCGCCGTGGTCGGATGCAGAAGATGGCGGACGAGGGCGTCCCCGGCGCGGCAGCGGCGATCCGGCTCGCCGAAGAGCCGACCCGCTTCCTCTCGACGATCGCGATCGGCATCACGTCGATCGGCATCCTCAACGGTGTCGTGGGCGAGGCGGTCGTCGCCCGACCCCTGTCGATCTGGATGCAGGGCCTTGGCGTCGGCAAGGACCACGCCGACCTCGGTTCCACCGCCCTCGCCGTCGTCGTGATCACGTACTTCTCGATCGTGATCGGCGAGCTCGTTCCGAAGCGGGTGGCGCAGATCCGCCCCGAGGCGATCGCCCGTTATGCGGCGCGGCCGATGCAGATCCTCGGCATCGTCACGAAGCCGTTCGTGAAGCTGTTGACCCTGTCGACCGAGATCCTGCTGCGCCTCCTGGGCCTGCGCGACAAGACCAACAACGTCGTGACCGAGGAGGAGATCCACTCGTTGCTCGAGGAGGGGTCCGATGCCGGCGTGATCGATCCGCACGAACACGAGATGGCGCGCAACGTCTTTCGCCTCGACGACCGGGCCGTCGTCTCGCTGATGATCCCGCGGCTCGAACTGGTCCACCTGGACGTCGACGATCCGCTCGAAGACAACCTGAAGAAGATCCAGGAATCCGAGCACTCCCGCTTTCCGGTCTGTGCGGGCGGGTGGGAAACGGTGCTCGGGATGGTGAGCGCCAAGATGTTGCTGCTGCAGGTCATGCGGGGCGAGACCGTCGATCTGCGTGCCAACCTGCTGCCCGCGGTGTTCGTGCCCGAGACGATGAACGGGACGGATCTGCTCGCGAGCTTCAGGACGTCGAGCGTGCACAGCGCGATCGTCGTCGACGAGTACGGCGACGTGCAGGGCCTGGTCACGCTGCACGACGTGCTCGAAGCCATCACCGGCGAATTCCACACGTCCAATCGGGAAGACTCCTGGGCGGTGCAGCGCGACGACGGCTCGTGGCTGCTCGACGGCATGCTCGCGATTCCGGAACTGAAGGACATCCTCGACCTGAAGAGCGTGATCGAGGAGGAGCGCGGCCGATACCACACGCTGGCCGGCATGCTGATGCATCTGCTCGGACGCGTTCCGTCGGAGACCGACCATGTCGAATGGGAGAAGTGGCGCTTCGAGATCATGGACATGGACGGGCAACGGATCGACAAGGTGCTCGCGACGCGGCTGGTCGCAGGCGACTCGCAGGCCTGACGGCGCGGTGAGACGTGCTGCGGCCATCGTCCTCGGCGTCGGCCTCCTCTTCTCCCCCGAGGCACCGGCCGTGCAACTGCCACTCGAACGCCTGACGGCCAGTCCCGACCTCTCGGGTCCGTCCGTCCACGACGTCCAGGTCTCGCCCGACGGCGAACGCGTCGCCTACCTCCGCAGTGCGGACGACGACCGGCTGCGGCAGGACCTGTGGATCTTCGAGCGGTCGACCGGGCGCACCCGGCGCCTGATCGACTCGAGCCTCTTCGGCGCGGAGCATGCATTGTCCGCCGAAGAGGCCGCGCGACGGGAACGCGCGCGTACCGCGGGCAGTCGGGGCATCGGGCACTTCCAGTGGTCGCCCGACGGCAAGCGGGTACTGTTCGACGTGGGCGGGCATCTCCATCTCGCCACGCTAGTCGCCGACGGCGAGCCTTCGGTGCGGGTCCTCCTCGACACCGCAGGGCTGGTCGATCCGCGGTTATCGCCGAAGGGCCAATATCTGGCATTCCTTCGCGGGCAGAACCTGAACGTGATGGAGCTGCAGACCGGCCGGATTCGGCAACTGACGCACGATGGCGGGGGCACGATCCACAACGCCGAGTCGGAGTTCGTCGCGCAGGAGGAGATGAATCAGCCACGCGGTTACTGGTGGTCGCCCGACGAATCGATGATCGCGTTCAAGCGCTTCGACGAAGCGACGGTGCCGATCCAGCGACGCTTCGAAATCGATGCCGACCGGACCGACGTCGTCGAGCAACGCTACCCGCTGACCGGCGGACCGAACGTCGCCATGCGCCTCGGCGTCGTGTCGATCGACGATGGCGCCACACGATGGGTCGACCTCGGCCCGGAGGTCGACCCGTACCTGCCGCGCCTCGACTGGCTGCCCGACAGTCGATCGTTCGCCTATCAACGCATCAGCCGTGATCAGCACCGGTTGGCGTTGATGCAGGTGGATGCACGCAGTCTCGCGCAGACGACGCTGAGGGTCGACGAGTCGGCAACGTGGGTCGACCTGCACGACGACCTGCGCTTCCTGCGTCGGCCCGCATTCATCTGGGCAGCGGATCACGACGGGCGCAAGCATCTCGAGCTGATCGGACTGGATGGCCACGCGTTGCATGCGCTCACGGCCGGCGACTGGCAGGTCGACCGGTTGCTCGCGGTCGACGAAGCAGCCGGGTTCGTCTACGTGGAAGGCGACACCGGTACCGCCCTCGAGCGTCATGTGTGGCGCGTGAAGCTCGACGGTAGCGACGCTGGTCATCCGACCCTGCTCACCGAGCGGGGCGGGTGGCACACGGCGGACTTTCCGGCCGGAACGCAGGCGCCGACGATGTGGATCGACCGGTACAGCGATCCGGCAACGCCACCGCGGGTCAGCGTCCGGGATCTCGACGGTCGTCGACTGGCCTGGATCGAGGAGAACGCGCTCGGTCCGGATCATCCGTACCGACCCTACCTCGACCATCACGTGCTCGCCGAGTACGGAACGCTCCCCGCGGACGACGGCACGCCGCTGAACTATTCGATCCTCCGGCCGCCCGGCTTCGATCCTGCGCGACGCTATCCCGTGTTCCATCACGTCTATGGCGGTCCGCAAGTCCAGATGGTCAAGCGCCAGTGGGAGCGACCTCTTTTCGAAGCGATCGCGCAACGCGGCTATGTCGTCTTCACGCTCGACAACCGTGGAACCGATCGACGCGGACGTGCTTTTTCGGACGCCATCCATGGTCGGCTCGGCGACGTCGAGGTGCGCGATCAGCTCACCGGCCTCGCGTGGCTCCAGCGCCAGCCGGGCATCGATGGTCACCGCATCGGCGTCATGGGCTGGAGCTACGGCGGCTACATGACGCTGATGCTGCTGGCGAAGGCGCCGCCCGGTCGCTTTGCCGCGGGCATCGCGGTCGCGCCGGTCACGCGCTACGAGCTGTACGACACCTTCTACACCGAACGCTATCTCGGGACGCCCGACGGCAATCCGCAGGGATACCACGACAGCAGCGTCTTCAGCGTACTCCCCGCACTGCAGACGCCGCTGCTGCTGGTCCACGGCATGGCCGACGACAACGTGCTGTTCACGAACAGCACGTCGCTGATGGCTGCGATGCAGGCGGACGGCAAGCCCTTCCGCCTGATGACGTACCCGGGCGGCAAGCACGGTCTGTCGGATCGGGCGATGACCGACCACGTGCAGCGCTTGATGGTCGATTACTTCGACGAAGTGGTGAAGGGCGTGCATCGGTAGCGACCCACACGGCTGCGCCCGCAGCCGTTCATTCGCGCTCGCCGCGATTCATCCGTCGTTTCGGTCGATCGGTCGCGTGCCGGTTGGATGCCGGGAGCGGGTTGCCTAGAGTTCACCTCACGGCAACACGCGATCCACCCGGCCCACACCAAGGAACGATCATGACCACCACCCTTCGCGGCATCCTCTTCGGTTTTGCAGTCGCAGCAGCGCTGACCGTCACGCTCGATACCGTGACGGCGGCCGAGTCGCTCGAGGTGGTCCGCCTCGACGGCATCGAAGTGACCGCGCACCGCGACGCCTTCGACGCCGATGGCAACCTGAAGGTCATCCGCCTCGCACCGGTCGTCGTGACCGCGCACAAGGACGTGCTGTAAGCGACGGCGCTTCGGCGCCGTCGTCGAGCCGCAATCGAGTTCGCGGTCCCGCTCACCGCAACGCGGCCATTGCGGCCAGCCTGGCGACGGTGTTGAGATTGCGCGCAGTGCCCCGCTTCATGGACGGCAGGACGAGCTTCGACTGTCCCATGCCGTCCGGATAGAAAAGGTAGATCTCGCGTTTCCCGAGGACGATCTCCTCGTCGGCACGGTGGGTCGCCTTCACGATCTCGTCGTTCGAAGGCGCCCCGTCGAGGAACAAGGCCATCGTGCGGTTCGCCGGCCGTTCGGCGAACGGATTGGCCCCAACCACCGCCTCCATCTCTTCCTGCGTGCGAACCAGCACGCCGACCGGCTTGCCGGCATGGGCCTGCAGGCGCGCTTCGAGCAGCGCCTTGACCTTCGACGCGGACAGCCGGCTTTCGAAGACCACGTTGCCGCTCGCAATGTACGTGCGGACCTTCGCCAGGCCCGCTTCCTCGCACATCGACTTGAGCGCCGCCATCGGGAGCTTGCCGGTGCCGCCGACGTTCACGGCTCTCAACAGGGCAATGTAATGGGTCATCGGCGTGTTCGATCGCTGGTTGAACGGACGGCAGGGACCGAACGATCCAACCGTTCGAGCCCTCGATCTGCACTTCGTCCTTCGTTTGCCCCGGTTGGTCGCCTGTCGCTGTGAAAGGCGCACTCGACTGCCTACTCTTCATACCAAGGCAGCAGTAAGAACCATCCCCACCGCCCACAAGGACACGACCATGAACACGCTCCGCGCTTTGATCTTCGGTGCAGCCGTCGCCGCCGCACTCACCGTTTCCCTCGACACCGTGACGGCCGCTGAAACGCCGCAGATCGTCCGCCTCGACGGCATCGAAGTCACCGCCCACAAGGTCAACTTCGACGCCGACGGCAACCTCGAGGTGATCCGCCTCGAAGGCGTGACCGTGACCGCGCACAAGGACGTGCTGTAAAGAATCGGTATCCGGTCGTGGTTCAGACCGCGCAGTAGCGTTCCTGGATTTCCCGGTCGGCCAGCAGTTCGGGACCGGTGCCCTCGTGGACGATCTCGCCTTCGTCGACGATGTAGGCCCGGTCCGAGATCCGCAGCGCCCGCTCGACGTTCTGCTCGACCAGCAGGATCGTCGTCCCCGACCGCTTCATCTGCCCGAACAGCTCGAACAGTTCGTCCACCAGGATCGGCATGATGCCCTCGGACGGTTCGTCGAGCAGGATCATCTTCGGACGGGCCATCATCGCCCGCGCGATCGCGAGCATCTGCTGCTCGCCACCCGA
>CAXTPX010000230.1:0-5472 GCA_964246005.1 uncultured Burkholderiaceae bacterium
GTACTCCTCGGCGATCTCGTGCAGTCGCTGGAAGCGACCCGACTTGCCGCCGTGGCCCGCTTCCATGTTGGTCTTGAACAGCAGCGGCTGGTCGCCGGTCTTGAGTTCGCGCAGCTTCGCCACCCACTTGGCCGGCTCGAAATACTGGACCTGCGAGTCGTAGAGGCCGGTCGTGACGAACATGGCCGGATAGGCCTGCCGCTTCACGTTGTCGTACGGTGAGTACGACAGCATGTACCGGTAGTAGGCCTTCTGCTTCGGGTTGCCCCACTCGTCGAACTCGTTGGTCGTCAGCGGGATGCTTTCGTCGAGCATCGTCGTCACGACGTCGACGAACGGCACCTGCGCGACGACGCCGCGATAGAGGTCCGGCCGAAGGTTGACCACGGCGCCCATCAGAAGGCCACCGGCGCTGCCACCTTCGATGAAGATGCGGTCCTTCGCGCCGTAGCCCTCCGCGACCAGCCCTTCGGTCACCGCGATGAAGTCGGTGAACGTGTTCATCTTCTTCAGCTTCTTGCCGTTCTCGTACCACGCGCGGCCCATCTCCTCGCCGCCGCGGACGTGCGCGAGCGCATAGATGAAGCCACGGTCGAGGAGCGAGAGCACGGTCGAGCGGAACGCAGGGTCGGACGACGCGCCGTAGGAGCCGTAGCCGTGCTGCAGCAGCGGCGCCGAAGCCTTCGCGGTTCCCTTGCGGTAGACCAGCGAGACCGGGACGCGAACACCGTCCTTCGCGACGACCCACAGCCGCTCGGTGACGTAGTTCCTCGCATCGAAGTCGCCCAGCACCGGCGTCTGCTTCAACAGCTTCTTCTCCCCGGTCTTCATGTTCGCCTCGAAGACCGACGACGGCGTGGTCAGCGACGTGTAGTTGTAGCGCAGGACATCGGTGTCCTGCTCCTCGTTCGAGCCGAGCGACGTCGTGTAGGCAGGCTCGGTCGAGTCGATGTAGAAGGATGCGCCACCCCCCCACGGCGTGACGCGCAAGCGCCGCAGCCCCTCGCTGCGCTCGTCGATCACGTAGTAGTTCGCGAACAGGTCGAAGTTGTTGATGAACACGTGCTCGTCGTGCGGCACGAGCGGCTTCCACGCGGCGCGGTCGCCGACGGTTGCGTTGACGTCCGCGTCGGCAACCTGCATCAGCTTGTAGTTCGGCGCCTGCCAGTCGGTCCTCACGATCCAGCGGGATCCCTCGCTGCCGGTCGCGATGTGGCTCGCGTGATAGTGGAACTTCGCGCGGCGCTTGGCGAACACCTTGAACCGCGCGTCGGGCCGGTCGGCGGGCGCGATGCGCTGCTCGTCGGACTCGGTCGACGACAGGTCGATCACGAGGTAGCGGTCGGAGTGCGTGCGATGGACGCCGGTGTAGTACGCCTCGTCCTTCTCCTCGTAGACCAGCACGTCGTCCTTCGCGTCGCTGCCGACCACGTGCTTCATCACGCGATGGCTGCGGAGCGTCTTCGGATCGTTCTCGACGTAGAACAGCGTGCGATCGTCGGCCGCCCAGGCCATGTCGCCGCTCGCATGCGGCACCACGTCCGGGTACGTCACGCCGGTCTCGAGGTCGCGGATGCGGATGACGTACTGGCGCCGACCGACGGTGTCCTCGGCGTACGCCAGCATCTTCTGGCTCGGACTGATGTCCATGCCGCCGATCTGGAAGAAGTCGTGGCCGGTGGCGAGCGCATTGGCGTCGAGCAGCACGACCTCGGGCGCCCCCTCGTCGTAGCTCGGGCCGGTGACGGCGCGGCGCGCGATCACCGGATACTCCTTCCCCTCGACGAAGCGCGTGTAGTACCACCACGCGCCCTTCTTGGCCGGCACCGTCGAATCGTCCTGCTTGATGCGGCCCTTGATCTCGTCGAAGAGCTTGTCCTCGAGCGGCTTGTAGCGCGCGCTGTATTGCGCGAACCACGCGTTCTCGGCCTTCAGGTGCGCGAGCATCTCCGGGTCCTGCCGCGTGTCGTCGCGCAACCAGTAGTACGGGTCGTCGCGGTTGCCGTTCGGCGACTCGACGACGTGCGGCTTCTTCGTGGCGACGGGAGCGGCCGACATCGGCTCCGCGTTCAACGAAGCAGCGTCAGCGGAAGGAATCACGGCAGCAGTCATCGACATCGTCAGGAGGCATTTCAGGAGATTCGACATGTCGGCTCGCCACGGATGGCGCTCGTCATCGGAACCGCGCTCACTTCGTCTGCGGCAACCCGGGCCCCGTCAGCGGCACCTGCGGCGTGGCCGAGACCGTCGTCGTCATCCCCAGGCTGTCGAACAGGAACGCGAAGGTGTCCGTGTCGAGTTCGATCGCCGACGACAACGACATGCCCTGGCCGTGGCCCGCGTCGCCGGCCACGCGCAGCAGTACCGGCTTTCCAGCGGGGTTGGCCGCCTGCAGGCGGGCTGCCATCTTCAGACTCTGCCACGCGTCGACGCGGCCGTCGTTGATGCCGGTCGTCAGCAGCACCGGCGGATAACGCGTGCCGTCGATCACGCGATGGAGCGGCGAGTAGGCATACAGCGCGTCGAACTGCGCCGGGTCCTTCACGCTGCCGAACTCGGTCACGTTGAACGCGCCGTTCGGCGTCAGCTCGACGCGCAGCATGTCGTAGATGCCGACGTGGCTGACCACGGCGCCGTACAGTTCGGGATGCTGGACCAACGCCGCGCCCATCAGCAGGCCGCCATTGCTGCCGCCCTCGATCGCGAGCTTGCTCGCGCTCGTGTAGCCGCGATCGATCAGCATCTGCGAAGCGGCCGTGAAGTCGTCGAACACGTTCTGCTTCTTCGTCAGGTTGCCGGCCAGGTGCCAGTCCTCGCCGAACTCGTTACCGCCGCGCAGGTTGGCCTGCGCGAACACGCCCCCGTGCCGCAGCCAGAACACGATGCGGCGCGAGAAGCGCGGACGCTGCGCGAGGCCGTAACCGCCGTACGCGGTCAGCAGCGCGGGGCTGGCGCCGTCGAGCTTCACGCCCTTCTTCGTGACGACGTTGACCGGCACCTGCGTACCGTCTTTCGAACGCGCCATCACGCGCGTGACCGCCGTGTCCTCCGTCGCGACATCGGTCGGCTGCACCGACAGCATCGTCTTCACCGCGCGGCCTTCGTCGCGCTTCGGGTCGAGCCGGTACCACGCGAACGGCGTGACGAAGCTCTGCACGCCGTAGATCATCGCGTCGCCGGCCAGCAACGAGCCGATGGTCATCGTCGAGACCGGCTCGACGGCGGGCGCCGGCAACGGCTTGCCGGCGAGCGAGTAGACGCGGATCTCGGACGGACCGCCGGTCAGCACCTCGACGTAGAGCCGCGTCGCGGCCGGCGCCATGTCCTCGATCACGGCGTCCGACTGCGGCACCACCGTCGCCGCCTTCGCGAGGGTCGTCGAAGCGTCGAGCTTCATCGCGACGATGCGTCCCCGCGGCGAGCCCTGCAGCGCGAGCGCGTACAGCTTGCCGTCTCGACCGAGGACGGCCTTGCGGAAGCCGTCCTGGAAGTCCGCGAGCCGACGCCACCTGTTCATGACGCGATCCCCGGTCGCATGCAGCCAGAAGGCGACCTCGCCGCCGTCGCCGTTCCTGACCGACGCGAGCACGTACTTGCCGTCGTCGCTGGCCTCGAGGCTGGTCTCGGCGATGCGCGGCAGGTCGTCGCCGAGCGCGAGGACGTCGGTGGTCGAACGCGTGCCGATGCGATGGAACCAGACCTGCTGATAGAAGCCCGCGTCCGCCACCGGTCGTTCCATCGCCGCGGGGTAGCGCGTGTACCAGAGGCCGGTGCTGTCGGCATTCCACGCGACGCTGCCGCCACCGGTCGCGTTCTGTACGCGCGGCACGACGTCGGTCAGCTCGTTGCCGGTGCCCGACTCGAAGATGTGCAGCGTCCCCTTCTCGCTGCCGTTGTCCGACAGGGAGACCGCGACCAGGCGCCCGTCATGCGACGGAACGAACCAGTCGATCGCGGTCGTGCCCTTCTCGTTCCGCGTGTCCGGGTCGAGGATCACGCGTTCGCTGTCGAGCGCGTCCGGGTTTGCAAGATTCGCGTCCAGCATCACGAGCATCGGCTGGTTCTTCGGCGGCTGACGCTTCAGCGCGAACAGCTTGCCGCCCATGAACGCGAACGACGAACGCGTGATCGGCGCATTGCCGAGCAACTGCTTCAACTCGTCGCGGATCGCATTCCGTTGCGGCAACGCGTCGAGCACCCGCCGTGTCGCCGTGTTCTGCAACGTGACCCAGTCCCTCACTGCGGGATCGTCGAGCGACTCGAGCCAGCGATTGTCTTCACCGACCTTCTGCGGACCGCTCGTGCCCGTGTAGGTGTCGGTCACGGGATGCTTCGCCGTGGCCGGATAGGTCGACGTGGCCGTCTGCGGCGTGGGAGCGGTCTGTGCAATCGCGCAGAGGCCGAGACCGGTTCCCAGCACGAGGCTCCCGATGCGGATCGCGCGCATCGAGAAGCAGGACGAAAGGCTGTGGAGGATGCGCTGCATATCGATCCAGGAAACCGGTGAGGGGCGGGGAACGCCGCGGCGGCGCGTTGCGTTCGAGCGCGGCAACGAAGCGCCGGACTTCGATGGTAGCGGAAGCGTGTCGCCCGGCGCGCCGCTCTCCCCTTCAACGCGCGCCCGGCCCGATCCGCTTCCAGTAGATCTTCGTGCCGGTGAGTCCGCCGTGCGGCTTCAACGCGAAGTCCGGGATGACGCCCGACAACGCGAACCCGCACTTCTCGTACAGGGCCGACGCGCCGTCCTCGACGGCCGTATCGAGGACCAGCAGGGTCTTCCGACGGTCGACCGCGAGTGCCTCGGCGCGTCGCAGCAACGCGATGGCGACGCCCCCGCCGCGATGGCCGACGCGCGTCATCATCTTCGCGATCTCGGCCCGGTGCGGCTGGTTGGGCGGCATGTCGAGCAGCAGCGTGACGGTCCCGACGAGAAGCGACCCGTCCCGCGCGCCGAGCACCACCCGCTCGTCGCGTGACGCCGCCGCGAGAGAGTCGGTCCAGAACGACCGCGCCGCCTCGACGGACAGCGGATGCAGGAAGCTGAGCGAGCCGCCGTGGGCGACCGCCTCGACGAGGATCTCGCTCAATGCGTCGACCGTCGCGGGCGATGCGGTCAGAGCCCCGATCTCGAACAGGGATGCCGTCAACGACGCTCCGACGTCGCGCCGTCCATCGGCGCAAAGCGCAGGTGCGGTACGCCGTCCAGATCGACGTACTCGAAGAACATCGCGTAGGGCCGCACCCACAGGTCGCCGCGGCCGTACAGCGGTCGGTACAACACCAGCGGTTCGAGCGTCTCGCTGTGGCGCGCGACACCGATCAGTTCGTACTCGCCGCCCTTGTAGTGGCGATAGCGACCGAGCGTCGGTGCCGGCAGCGCCGGGAAGTCGTCGGCCGCCATGTCGGGTCAGGTCTGGCTGCCGTACTTGAACGTGAAGCGCTGTCCGTTGAGGTCGCCATAGCCGCTGCCCG
>CAXTPX010000231.1:0-5471 GCA_964246005.1 uncultured Burkholderiaceae bacterium
TGCGGCTCGGCGATGACTTCGAGGCCGCCCTCGTCATCGGTGACGACGTCCTCGGCACCCGCGTCGAGCGCGACTTCCATCACCTTGTCCTCGGACGTGCCGGGCGCGAACAGGAACTGGCCGCAGTGCTTGAACAGGAACGCGACGGACCCGTCGGTTCCGAGGTTGCCACCGAACTTCGAGAACGCGTGGCGGACATCGGCCACCGTGCGGACCTTGTTGTCGGTCATGCAGTCGACCACGACCGCGGCGCCCTGGATGCCGTAGCCCTCGTAGCGGATCTCTTCGTAGTCGACGCCGTCGAGGTTGCCCGCGCCACGGTCGACCGCCCGCTTGATGTTGTCGGCGGGCATGTTCTGTTCCTTGCCCTTGTCGATCGCCAGACGCAGCCGCGGGTTGGTCGACACGTCGCCGCCGCCCAGCCGCGCCGCGACCGTGATCTCCTTGATCAGCCGCGTCCAGATGCGCCCGCGCTTCTCATCCTGGCGACCCTTGCGGTGCTGGATGTTGGCCCACTTCGAATGTCCCGCCATGCTGGTTCTTCGCTTCTGGCGCGTCGTGCGTGCCGTGTGATGTCGCCCGATCGATTCGCCGGACTGCTGCGAGGCGCCGGAGGAGCCCGCCTTAGAATCGCACCTCCCGTCCGCACGAGCCCGGCTGCACGGGTCTGCGAGGGCGGCGGATTTTATCATGCAGGTCCCGGCCGACGTCCCCGTCACGAGGTCGTCGCGCGTCCCGTCCAACCCAGGAACAACGAATGCTCGAAGCCCTTCCGATCGCCGTCGCCGAGAATGCACAGGCGGCCGACGTCGACCCCTGCGGCATCCTGCCGGCGCTCGCGAACCGGCACGGCCTCATCACCGGCGCCACCGGGACCGGCAAGACCGTGACGCTGCAACTGCTCGCCGAACGCTTCTCGAAGATCGGCGTGCCGGTCGTCGCGGCCGACGTCAAGGGCGACCTGTCGGGCATCGCGAAGGCGGGTGCATCGTCGCAGAAGTTAGACGCGCGGGTCGCGGCGCTCGGCGTCGCGACGCCGACGTTCGACGCGTGCACCGTCACGTTCTGGGACGTGTTCGGCGAGAAGGGTCACCCGCTGCGGGCCACGGTCTCGGACCTGGGCCCGCTGCTCCTCGCCCGCATGCTGAACCTCAACGACACGCAGGAAGGCGTGCTCAACCTCGTCTTCAAGATCGCCGACGACAACGGCTTGCTGCTGCTAGACGCGAAGGATCTGCGGGCGATGCTGCAGTACGTGGGCGACAACGCGTCGACCTTCCAGACGCAGTACGGCAACATCTCCGCGGCGTCGATCGGCGCAATCCAGCGCGGACTCCAATCGATCGAATCGCAAGGCGCCGATCGCTTCTTCGGCGAGCCGATGCTGAACCTCGACGACCTGATGCAGACCGACGAGCACGGTCACGGCATCGTCAACCTGCTGGTCGCCGACAAGCTGATGAACGCGCCGAAGCTGTACGCGACGTTCCTCCTGTGGTTGATGTCGGAGCTTTTCGAGAAGCTGCCCGAGGTCGGCGATCCGGACAAGCCGAAGCTGGTGTTCTTCTTCGACGAGGCGCATCTCCTCTTCACCGACGCGCCGAAGCCGCTCCTCGACAAGATCGAACAGGTCGTGCGCCTGATCCGGTCGAAGGGCGTCGGCATCTGGTTCGTCACACAGAACCCGCTCGACGTGCCGGACACCGTGCTCGGGCAACTCGGCAACCGCGTCCAGCACGCGCTGCGCGCGTTCACGCCACGCGACCAGAAGGCCGTGCGAGCGGCGGCGACGACGATGCGCCCGAACACGGGGCTCGACATCGAGGCGGCCATCACCGGGCTCGGCGTGGGCGAAGCGCTCGTGTCGTTCCTCGACGAGAAGGGCCGGCCGATGCCGACACGGCGCGTTCAGGTGTTGCCGCCGGCCGGCCAGATCGGCGCGATCACGGAGGCCGAGCGCGGCGTGCTGATCGCGTCGTCGATCGTTGCCGGCGTCTACGAAAAGGCGCTCGATCGCGAGTCCGCGTACGAGATCATCAGGGGGCGGGTCGATGCCGCTATCGCGCCGCTCCCGTCCACCGTGTCCCCCGCCGCACCGAGCGGCGTCCGGACACCGACGCTGCCCGTGCCGACCGCTGCGGTGCCGTCGTCGACCGGCAACGGCCTCTGGGGCAGCGTCAGCGGCGTCCTCTTCGGCACGACCGGACCACGCGGTGGTCGACACGCAGGCGTCGTCGACGCGATGGCGTTGAGCGCTGCGCGCACCATCGGGTCGTCGATCGTGCGCGGCGTCCTCGGGTCGCTCCTGAAGCGGTGATTGCAAACATCGATCGACGACGCGCATCGCGAACTTTCGTGTGACGCTTGGTAACAATCGTCAACTTCGCACAAGCCGGGTCGTTCGACTCAGCAACGGCATTTTCGAGAAAGCCATGAACATCTCCATGAGAGCACTCCGGTCGGCCGTCGCGGCCGCAGCCCTGGCGGCGCTTGCCGTGGCGGCGCAGGCCGACGTGCCCGGCCGGGTCGGCCGCATCGCCTTCATGCAGGGCGACGTGCAGGCGTATTCCGAAAGCGAGCCCGAATGGAAGGCCGCTTACATCAACCAGCCGCTGACGTCGCGCAATTCGGTCTTCGTCGGCGATTCGGGGCGGGTCGAGATCAGCGTCGGATCGACGACGCTCGCGATGGACGCCGGATCCCAGGTCGACATCCAGCAACTCGACGACAACACGTTCAACGCCAACGTCGTGCGCGGTCATGTCTCGCTGCAGGTCAGGCGGCTCGAGGCCGGCGACGTGTACAACGTCGCGTCGCCCGACGCGACCTTCGCGCTGTTGCAACCCGGCCGTTATCGGATCGACGCGCTGGAGGACTCGAGCGGCATCACCGTCTTCTCGGGGCAGGCGAGCGCGCAGGGCGAGGGGGGTTCGACGCTCGTCAACGCGGGCGGCGCGCTGCGCGTCGCAGGCAGCGACGGGTTCCAGCCGGTGGCGGCGACGTCGCTCCCGCTCGACAACTGGGTGGCGGAGCGCGAGGCGCGCTTTCGCAACAGCCAGACCGAGCGTTATGTTTCGCCGAACATGACGGGGTACGAGGACCTCGAGGCCAACGGTCGCTGGTCGAGCGAGCCCGACGTGGGCCCGGTCTGGTATCCGACGACCTACGTGCAACCGGGCTGGGCGCCTTATCGGTACGGACGATGGGCGTATGTGGCGCCCTGGGGCTACACCTGGGTCGACGATGCGCCGTGGGGCTTCGCGCCGTTCCACTACGGCCGCTGGATCGAAGTCGGTGGCCGGTGGGGCTGGACGCCGGGGGCCTATGTCGCGCGACCGGTCTACGCACCGGCGCTCGTCGGCTTCTACGGCGGCTCCGGATTCTCCGCGTCGTTCGCGGTCGGCGCAGGTCCGGCGGTGGGCTGGTATCCGCTCGCGCCGTGGCAGCGCTACTCACCGCACTACACGCAGAATCCGGGCTACATCAACCGGGTCAACAACATCACGATCGTCAACGTTCCCTCGCGCTTCGCGGGCGGCAACGGCGGACGCGACTGGAACCGCGAGCATGGCGCGACCATCGCGCCGCAGGAAGCGTTCGCGAGCCAGCGCTCCATCTCGCGCGTGGCGATCGCCGCACCCCGCGGCCTGATCGATCGCGCCCAGAATTTCAACCCGGCCGATCTGCCGCGACCGGCGACGGTGCCGGGCGCCAACCGTCGTGGGCCGGACTTCGGCGGCCGCGACGGACGCCCGGACTTCAGGTCGCCGCGGGACTTCGCGACCCGTGGCGGCGAGGAGCGTCGATCCCCGGCGCCGCAGCCGGGCGAGGTGCGGGGCGGCGACCGTGGCTTGCCGCCGAACTACCAGCGGCTGCGCGAAGACCAGCGCCCGCAGCCGCCCGACGCGGGCGGCAATCCCGCCGTGCAGACCGAGCGGCGCTTCCCGGCCCAGCGCGGGCCGAACGAGCCGAGCTTCGATCGAGGTGGGCGTCCGGTTCAACCGGCCGTCACGACCGGCGACGGCCAGGGCGGTGGGACGACGCAACGCTTCGTGCCGCGCGGACAGCCGCCGCAGGCTTCGCCGAATCCACCGGCTGCCTTGCGCGGCGACGGGGACCAGTCGCTGCCGCAGGGTGCACAGCCGGGTCGGGGTGACCGCGGGGGCGATCGCGGCGGCGAGCGGCAGTTCCGCGAGAACCGCAACCTGCAGGCGCCGCCCGCGGGAACCGAGCGTCAGCCGGTGTTCGAACGTCCGCGTCAGCCGCAGGCCCCCGTCGCTCCGACGGCGCCGACGGCGCCGGTCGTACCGCCGCAGCAGCGTGCGCCGATCGCGGTGCCGCAGGCGGTACCGCAGCCCCAGCAGCAGCAACAGCAGCGTCCGCAGCAGGAGCAGCGGGCGCCCGCTGCACCGAGGAGCGCACCGGAGCGGCCTCCCACCAACGACAATCCGTTCGCACAACCGCGCGGCTGATCGTCGACTCGCGTTGCGCCCCGGCTACCGGCCGCAGAACGCGAAGTCGACGGCGGGCTTGCGGCCGGCGATCAGGTCGGCGAGCGCGAGGCCGGAGCCCGCGCCGTGGGTCCAGCCCAGCGTGCCGTGCCCGGTGTTCAGCCACAGGTTGCCGAGCTTGCTGCGGCCGATGTACGGCACGTTCGACGGGGTGGCGGGGCGGAGGCCCGTCCAGTACTCGACCTGCGACGTGTCGAGCACACCGGGAAAGATCTCCTCGGCGCGCCGCGTCAGCGCCTCGCAGCGCAGTCGGTTCAGTTCCGTTCCGTAACCCGACAGCTCCGCCGTGCCGGCGATGCGGATGCGGTCGCCGAGGCGCGAAAAGACGATCTTCAACTGGTGATCGGTCAGGCTCACCGTGTTGGCCAAGGCACCCGGCTTGATCGGCATCGTGGCCGAATAGCCTTTTGCCGGGTAGATCAGGGTCGAGACGCCGACCGTCCGCAGCAGATGGGCCGACCAGGGCCCGAGCGCGACGACGTACGCGTCGGCCATCAGCGTCTCCTCGGCACCCGGACCGTGCTCGAGCCCTCGCTTGACGACGACGCCCGCCACGCGATCGCCGTTGGACTTCAGCGAAACGACCTGGGTGTCGAAGCGAAACTCGACGCCCTGCAGGGCGGCCTTGGCAGCCAGTCCCTGCGTGAACTTGAACGCATCGCCCGATTCGTCCTCCGGCGCGTGCGCGGCGCCGACGAGACGCGGCTTGTAGTACGCGAGCGACGGCTCGAGGGCGACGATCTGGTCGGGTCCGAGGAAGTCCATCCGGCAGCCCGACTCGCGCATCAGCTCGAGGCCCGGCCGCGCCGCATCGAACTCGGCCTCGCTCTCGTAGAGATGCATGATCCCGCGTTCGAGCGCGTCGTACTCGATGCCGGTGCTCCGGCGCAATGCGATCAGCGTGTTGCGGCTGTAGATGCCGAGGTTCGTGAGCTGGACGGTGTTGAAGCGCGTGCGACC
>CAXTPX010000232.1:0-5460 GCA_964246005.1 uncultured Burkholderiaceae bacterium
GCGACGTCCAGGTTGGGATGCGACATCGGCAGGATGATGACGCCGAGGTCTGCCTGCCGATTGAGGAGCCGCTCTTTCAGGTAGGTGTAGTTGAGGCACTGGAACGTGACCTTGACCTCCGGGTAGCTCGCGCGAAAGAAAGCGATCGCCTGCGGAATGATCATCTGCCCGATGCTGGGGCTGCTGACGATGTTGAGGATGCCGCTGCGGTGCTGCGACAGGTCGTGCGCGAGCTCGTGCACGCGCTGCACCGCCAGGTAGACACTTTCGACCTCGTGGAACAGCTTCTTCGCCTCGGGCGTGGAATACAGGCGGCCCTTGATGCGCTCGAAGAGCGGGAACCCGACCCTCTGTTCGGTATGCGACAGAAGGCGACTGACCGCGGGCTGCGACACGAACAACAGTTGCGACGCACCGCTGATCGAGCCCGTGGTCATCACCGCCCGGAAGATCTCGATCTGCCGCAGATTCAGCACCATCGAGTCGCCGCCCCTTCTGACACGAGAGAGAGACATGGCGCGGCTCCTTGCGGTAAACCACAACTATGAGCAAGGAACATGCCACGAGAACGCGGCAGACGCCTGTACCCGTTACGAAACGTGGCGGGCGCGCCACCATCGAGCGCCCGGATGGAGCGCCATGACCATCGCGACGCCGGTCACCAGTCCCGCGCCATCGTTCCGGGTGCGACCGGCAGCATGTCGCGCAATCCCGCCCGGCACGGGACGTGCCGCATCAGGTGCTTCATGACCCGGCGCAGATCTACCGGCGATCGTCGGTCTGGCGCTCGGTGCACCAGCGTGCATAACCGGCCAGCACCTCGGCGTTCGGCGGATAGGTGCCGTCGATCGGTGCGCCCTGCCGGATCAGCTCCAGCACGTAGACTTCGAGGCGCTCCTGCTCGATCGCGGCATCGGCGATCTCGTCGGCGAGATGGCGCGGGACGCACACGGCGCCGTTCTCGTCGCCGACGATGACGTCGCCCGGGAACACGGCCACGCCCTGGAGGCCGATCGGCGTGTCGTGGTCGATCACCATCAGGCTCGCGAACGACGAGATCGACGTCGTGCCGGCGGCCACCACCGGGAACGGCATCGTGCTGACGAAGTGCGCATCCGACACGCTTGTGTCGAGCACGACCGCCGCGACCCCGCGCGTCATCAGTGCGGTGCTCATGATGTCGCCCATCATCGAGACCTCGGGATGCGACCCGGTGCCGCAGACGATCACCGACCCCGGCGGCGCCGAGTCGAACGCGATGCGGTTGCGACTCGGCAGCGTCCCCTGCGAGATCTGTGCGCGCAGATCTTCGCGAATCGGGATCGACCGGATCGTCCACGCGGCGCCGCAGAACTTCGCGGCGGCCGGATTCAGCGGACGGCTGCCCGGAAAGAAGCGGCTGTGCAGGCCCTTCTGGAACAGCACGGCGGACAGCGTCGGGACCGCGACCGACAGCAGCTTGTCGCGCACCGCGTCGGGTACCGGTTCGTAGGTCTCGGGGGCGGTCGGGCCGAGCGACGCGAAGGTCGGATGAGTCGTCATGAGGGTCGAGGGTGCGAACGGAGGGAGACGGGGACTCGCATCAGACGAGATGCGCGGTGCTGGCCACGAAGCTGCGAGCCAGGTGGTGCTGCGGGTCCTCGAAGAAGCGCTCGGGCGCCGCCTCTTCGAGGATCTCGCCGGCGGCCATGAAGACGATGCGATCCGCGACCTTGCGCGCGAAGCGCATCTCGTGCGTGACGACCAGCATCGTCATGCGCTCGGCGGCGAGCGACGTCATCACGTCGAGGACGTCGCGCACGAGCGCCGGATCGAGCGCCGACGTGGCCTCGTCGAACAGCATCACGCGCGGCTCCATCGCGAGCGCCCGCGCGATCGCGACCCGCTGCTGCTGGCCCCCCGACAACTGCGACGGGTACTTGTCGCGATGGGCGGCGAGGCCGACCCGTTCGAGCAGCGCGACGGCCCGCGCCTCGGCCGCCCCGCGCGCCATCCGCAGCACCGTGCACGGACCTTCCATCACGTTCTCGATGGCGGTGCGGTGCGGCCACAGGTTGAAGCTCTGGAACACCATGCCGACTTCCGCGCGGAGCGCCGCCTTGCGGGAAGCGCGTTCGTCCGGGTCGATCAGCTTGCCGCCGATGTAGAGCTCGCCGGCATCGTGACGTTCGAGCTGGTTGACGATGCGCAGCAGGCTGCTCTTGCCGGCGCCGGACGGGCCGATCACCGCGACGATGTCGCCTTCGTCGACCGACAGGCTGACGTCGTCGAGCACAATGGTCGCGCCGTACCGCTTCGAGACGTTGCGGAGTTCGACGATCGGCGTCATCGACGGGCCATCCCGTAGTCGAGACGCCGCTCGAGCCACGACTGCAGCACGGCGAGCACGGTCGTGATCGCGAGATAGATCAGCCCTGCGGTGCCGAGGATCTCCGCGACCTTGTACGTGCTGCTGTAGATCGACTGGCTCGTCGCGGTCAATTCCTGGACCGAGATCACCGACACGAGCGAGGTGTTCTTGACCGCGTTGATCGCCTGGCCGATGTAGGGCGGCAGCACCGGCTTGAACGCGAGCGGCAGCACGACCCGACGCATCACCTGCCACGGCCGCATGCCGATCGCGTCGCCCGCCTCGATCAGGCCCTTCGGCACCGTCAGGATGGCGGCCCGGAAGATGTCGACGTAGTAGGCGGCGGCGTTGATGGACAGCGCCACGACGCCGGCCGTGAACGGCGGCAGCAGGATGCCGATCGTCGGCAGCCAGTAGTAGATCGCGAAGATCTGCAGCAGCATCGGCGTGCCGCGCACGAGCCACACGAAGGTCCACGCCGCGCGGCTCAGCAAGCGGTTGCGCGAGAGCCGCATGAACGTGAAGCCGAGGCCGATGATGGAGCCGAAGACCAGCGACAGGACCGACAGGACGATCGTCATGCCGGCTGCGGCCAGCAGGTACGGCAGGTAGGTCCGGATGGTGGCGAAGTCCACGCGGGTCGGGCGCTGACCAATCAGCCGATCGCCGTCGCGGCGACTGCGTCGCGCGCGAAGACCATCGGGAATTCGGGCGTGTCGTAGGCGCGCAGACGGCTCTCGTGCACGGCGGCATCCGCGACGAAGAGGTCCCGGCCGATCGCGTGCACGACCCGCGGTGCCGCGAACTTCATCGCGCTGATCGACGATCCCGACGGGCCGAAGCTCAACGTGGCGCCGAAGTTGAAGCAGTGCACGTTGCGGACCCACGGCGCGTCCCCCGGTACCCGCTCGGTGAAGGCCATGCCGGCATCGAGGTACGGGTAGGCGCCCATGCGCGTGTTGCGTTCGCCGGCGGGAGGCGCATAGCGATCGGACCAGCGCGCGATCACGCCGGCCAGCGCCGTCAGCTCGGGGCGCAACGCGAGGTCGGTCTCGAAGCCGGTGCCGCAGACGACGAAGTCCGCTTCGTAGTCGCCGCGCGGTGTGCGCAGCCGCACGGCCCGGCCCGCGTCGATGGCTTCCGCATCGAGCAGGGGTGCACCGGTCACGAGGTCGAAGTTCGGATGGATCGTCACCCGCTCCCAGGTCTCGCGCGTCAACGCTTCGCGCGTCGTCATCAGGTGATTCATCATCCGCCAGCGCGTGTCGTCGGGCAGCTCGCCGAAATGCCGCAGGAACCCCTGGTAGGCGAGCACCTTGTACGGCTGCACGCGTTGCAGCTCTTCGCGGCGGCACAGCATGCGGACCTCGGCCGCGCCGTGTTCGAGTGCGGTGGCGGCGTTGTCGAACGCCGAGGCCGCCGCGCCGATCACCACGACGCGTCGCCCGCGCAGTGCCTCGTAATCGATCGGGTCGGCGGCATGGGCGCGCAGGTGGACCGGCAGCGCCTCGACCTCCGCCGGCATCCACCAGCGGCCGCTGGTCTCGATGCCCTGGGCCAGCACCAGCTTGCGGACGATCGTGAAACGGGGCTGACCGTCGACCATCGTCTCGACCCGCAGCAGCGCATCGTTCGAATGGCTCACGGGCGCCACGCCGCTGAACGTCACGCGATTGCGCACCGGCAGCGCGAGCACGCGGCGGAACCAGCCGAGGTAGTCCTGCCACAGCGCCTTCGGGATGTATTTGATCGCGGCGAACGCCGCTGCGCCGAATTGCGCCTCGTACCACGCCTGGAACGTCAGGCTCGGCAGTCCCAGGTCGGGACCGCCGATGTGCTTCGGCGTGCGCAGCGTCTGCATCCGCGCGAAGCGCATCCAGATGCCTTCGTCGCCGTCGCCGGCGCTGTCGATCAGCTCGATCCGCGTGATGCGCTCCCGTTGCAGGGCCGACGCGATCGACAATCCGCCCTGGCCCGCGCCGACGATCATTACGTCCGTGACCGGTTCGCCGTCGTGCGTCCGCGGCGGCACCCACGATTGATCGGGATAGGCGATCAGCTGCAGGTCGCGCGCGACGTCCTGCTCGAGGTCGGCGAGGCTGGTGGGGATCATCGCGTCTCGATCGTGAAGAGTTCATCGGTCGGAAGCGACCGCATCGTTCCCTCGAACGCGACGTCGAGGTCCGCGTTCGCCGGCGGATCGAATTCCGCGGCAAAGCGCTGCCACGACAGGAGTCCGCTGTCGTGCGCACCGCCGAGGTCGATGACGACGGCATCGGGGACGACGTCGGTCGTGACGCGATAGGCGAAGTCGCCATGACGCCGCTGCAGGCGCTCGCACCAGTCGGCCAGCGTCCATGCGTGCTCCGTGCCGAGGTTGTAGACGCGATGCGCGTGGGTCGGCGTGCCGGCGAGGATCGCGAGCCGCGCCGCGACGTCCGGCGCGTAGCTCCAGTTCTTCCGGCACGGACGATCGAACGCGATCGATCGACCCGCGATCGCGTGCTCGTCGACCTGATGGATCTGGCTCAGCGTGTCGCGCACCCCGGTCTCGTGCTCGTGCGGACCGAACACGCGTCCGAGACGCGCGATCATCCAGTCGAGCCCATGCAAGGTACCCAGCCGCGCGGTGATCGCCTCGCCGCACGACTTGGTGATCGCGTACAGCGTCTGTGGCGCATGGGCGGTGTCCTCCTCGATCAGGCTGCCGTCGGGCGGCTGTCCGCCATAGACGGCGATCGAGCTGACGGTCACGAAACGCCGGGCACCCCCCTGCGCGGCGGCGGTCAGCGTCGCCGCGAGACCCGCGAGGTTGACGGAGACGATCGTGTCGGCGGCGATGCGCTCGCGCTCGGCCGATGCGGTGATGGCCGCCATGTGCACGACCCGGTCGATGCGATGCTGGCGGAACAGCAGGTCGAGCAGCACGTGATCGCGCACATCGCCGACGGCTTCCGTGAAGCGGCCCGGCAATGTTCGCAGCCGGGTCGCGACCGCGTCGGCGATCGGCGTGCTCGACAGGCCGACGACCGATTCGCCGCGCGCCAGTACGTGTTCGAGCAGGTTCAGCCCGACGAAGCCGCTCGCGCCGGTGATCAGGAGGCTCGCCG
>CAXTPX010000233.1:0-5430 GCA_964246005.1 uncultured Burkholderiaceae bacterium
GGCCAGGGTGACGGCGTAGGCAAGCGCCAGCCAATGGAAGTAGCTGCGGGTCGGCATACCGGCGATCTGCGCCGGGAACAGCTCCGTCCAGGGACGCGGCGTGATGGTGATGCTCGGCGTGATCAGCACGTCGTAGCCGGCGAAAAACGTCTGCCAGCGCCCGTACAGCGCCGTCTGCAACGCCATCGCGCGCGCCACGTCGGCCGGTACCCCGCTCGCGACGATCGTTCCGCCTTCGTCACCAGCGCCCGGTCCCACGTCGATGACCCAGTCGCATTGCGCGACGACCCGCATCTCGTGTTCGACGACGACCACCGTGTTGCCGGCGTCGACCAGGCCCTGCAACTGCCCCATCAGCTTGTCGACATCGGCTGGATGCAGTCCCGTCGTCGGCTCGTCGAGGACGTAGAGCGCGTTGCCCGAAGAACGACCGCTGCGCTGCAGTTCGGTCGCGAGCTTGATGCGTTGGGCTTCGCCCCCCGACAACTCGGTCGCCGGCTGGCCGAGCCGCAGGTAGCCGAGGCCGATGTCCTGCAGCAGCGACAACGGCCGCACGATGGCTGGCTCGTCCTCGAAGAACGTCCGTGCCTCGTCGACCGTCATGCCGAGCACCTCGGCGATGTTCCGGTCGTGCCACGTGACCTGCAGCGTGGCGTCGTTGTAGCGCGCGCCGCGACACGTCGGACAAGGGGCGTACACGCTCGGCATGAACAGCAGTTCGACCGACACGAAGCCTTCGCCTTCGCACGTCTCGCATCGGCCCTTCGCGACGTTGAACGAGAAGCGGCCTGCATCGTAGCGATGCTTCTTCGCCGACACGGTGGAGGCGAACAGCTTGCGCACCCCGTCGAAGAGGCCGGTGTAGGTCGCGAGGTTCGAGCGCGGTGTGCGGCCGATCGGCTTCTGGTCGACGACGACGAGGCGGCGGATCCCGTCGACGCCGCTCGCGATGCGGCCCTCGGTCGGCTGCGCGGCATCGTCGTCGAGGAGACCGTTCGATTCGTCGGTCTCCTCGTTCGGCTGCGCGGCGACGGAGCCGCCGAGATGCGAAGCGACCAGATCCACCAGCGCCTGGCCGACGAGGCTCGACTTGCCCGACCCCGACACCCCCGTGACGGCCGTCAGCACGCCGATCGGGAAGTCCGCGGCCACACCGCGAAGGTTGTTGCGCGTGACGTCGACGAGCTGCAGCCAGCCGCGCGGTGTGCGGGGCGGCGACGCGTGCACCGCGGCCGAAGCGAACAGGTAGCGCGCGGTATGCGAGTCCTCGATGTCGCGCAGACCGTCCGGCGGTCCGCTGTACAGCACGCGACCGCCTTGCTCGCCCGCGTCGGGGCCGACGTCGACGATCCAGTCCGCGCGTCGCATCACGTCCAAGTCGTGCTCGACCACGAACAGCGAGTTGCCGGCGCGCTTCAATCGATCGAGCGCGCGCAGCAGCGCCTCGCCGTCGACCGGATGCAGGCCTGCCGATGGTTCGTCGAGCACGTACACGACGCCGAACAGGTTCGAGCGGATCTGCGTCGCGAGCCGCAGGCGCTGCAGCTCGCCGGGCGACAGCGTCGGCGTGCCGCGTTCGGGCGACAGGTAGCCGAGCCCGAGGTCGGTCATCGCGGTGACGCGCTCGAGCACGTCGCGCGCGATACGCTGCGCGGCGATGCGCTTCTCCTCGGACAGGTTCGGCGTGCGGCGCACGTCGGGCGCGGCGGCATGCGCCGAGCCGCCGGCCGCGACACGGCGTGCGATGTCCTTCTTCGCGTCGGTCCGGTCGATGACGTGATCGACCACGTCGTGATCGAAGCGTCCTTCGGCGGCCGGTCGCAAAGCCTCGACGAGCTCGCTCATCGGCATCCGCGACAAGTCGCCGATGTCGCGGCCCGCGAACGTGACCGCGAGCGACGCGCGCTTCAGCCGCTTGCCGTCGCAGGTCGCGCAGGGGCTGCCGATCAGGTAGCGCGACACGCGCTTCTTCATCAACGCGCTCTGCGTCGTCGCGAAGGTCTGCAGCACGTACTTGCGCGCGGCCGTGAAGGTGCCCTGGTAGCTCGGCTCGGCCTTCCGCTTCAGCGCGGCGCGCGTCTCCGCGGGCGTGAGGCCGGCGTACACCGGCACGGTCGGCTGCTCGTCGGTGAAGAGGATCCAGTCGCGGTCCTTCGCAGGCAGGTCGCGCCACGGCGTATCGACGTCGTAGCCGAGCGTGACGAGGATGTCGCGCAGGTTCTGTCCGTGCCACGCGGGCGGCCACGCGGCCACGGCGCGCTCGCGGATCGTCAGGGTGTCGTCGGGCACCAGCGACCGCTCGGTGACCTCGAACACGCGACCGAGGCCGTGGCAGGTCGGGCACGCGCCTTCGACGGTGTTCGGCGAGAAGTCCTCGGCATACAGCATCGGCTGTCCGGGCGGGTAGGTCCCGGCGCGCGAATACAACATCCGGAGGAGGCTCGACAGCGTGGTCACGCTGCCGACCGACGAGCGCGTGCTCGGCGTGCCGCGCTGCTGCTGCAAGGCGACCGCGGGCGGGAGACCGTCGATGCTGTCGACGTCGGGGACACCGACCTGGTCGATCAGCCGCCGCGCATACGGCGCGACCGACTCGAAGTAGCGACGCTGGGCCTCGGCGTACAACGTGCCGAACGCGAGCGAGGACTTGCCCGAGCCCGAGATGCCGCTGAAGACGACCAGCGCATCGCGCGGCACGTCGACGTCGACGTTCTTCAGGTTGTGCTCGCGCGCGCCACGGACGCGCACGAAGCCCGAGCGATCCGGCGGAACGTCGTCGATGCCCGGCACGCGCTACTTCAGGAACGCCCGCAACGCATCGAGCGATCGCTCGGGCGCCTCTTCCTGCGGCAGGTGTCCGACACCCGGCAACGGCACCAGCGTCGCGTTCGGCAGCGCGCGCACGTAGTCGGCCGCGTTCGTGAACGGGATCAGCTTGTCTTCCTCGCCCCACAGCAGCAGCGTCGGCGCCTCGATGCGCTGCAGGCGCGGCACCGGGTCGGTTCGCGTCGATTGCGCCATCCGCGCGATCAGCGCCGCGCGCACGCCGGGCGCGCGCAACAGGTCGTAGTAGCGCGTCGCGAGCGCGTCGGTCATCGTGTCCGGGTTCGCATAGGCCGGCGCGAGGCTCATCTTCACGAGCGGCTTCGGCAACACGAAGCGCATCGCCTGCGCTGCCATCGGCACCTCGGGCTTCCGTCCGTACTCGAACCCGGGACTCGCGAAGCCGTCGGGCGAGATCAGCACCAGCCGGTCGATCCGCTCCGGGTGTTCGGATGCGAACATCCACGCGATGCGGCCGCCGATCGAGTTGCCGACGACGGTCGCGCGTCGAACGCCGAGCTGGTTCATCAACGCGATCAACAGGGCGACGCTCCGTTCGTCGCGGTAGTCGCCGGTCGGATCGGGCGGGCTGAGACCGCAGCCGGGCAGGTCGAAGCGGATCACGCGATGGTCGGTCGACAACGGCCCGGCCCACGTCTCCCAGGTGTGCAGGCTCGACCCGAAGCCGTGCAGCAGGACGACCGCGGGCGCGTCGCGCGGGCCGCTGTCGCGCACGTCGAGCCGCACGGTCGAGCCGTCGACCGCTACATCGATCATGTCGGCGGGCGACTGCAGGTACAGCGCCTCGAGCGACGCACGGTCGCGATCGGGCGTCCACAGGAGGAAGGCGACGACGAGGAGGATCAGCACGATGACAGTGGAGATCAGGATGGGCTTCAAGGGAGACCTGCGGTGGCGGAGAGCGGATCGTCGCTCAAGTCGAAGCGCGCTGCGTCGACCGCCCAGTCCGCGAGCAGGCGATGCAGCTGCTCGAACCCGTCGGTCAGGGCGGCGGGTCCCGGCTGCAGGATGTCGCACGACTTGATCTCGTGCAGGCGGCCGTCGCGTACCGCGGGCACGTCGCTCCAGCCGGCTCGGGCCGCGATGCGTTCGGGCCGGACCTTCTTGCCGCACCATGACGCGACGATCACGTCCGGCTTTCTGCGCACGGGCTCCTGCGGATCGGCGATGACGCGGTCGCGGCCGAGGGCCTCTGCGCCGAGCTCGGGGAAGACATCGTCGCCGCCGGCCATGCCGATCAACTCGGACACCCAGCCGATCGCACTGATCATCGGCTCGTCCCATTCCTCGAAGTAGACGCGCGGTCGACGCGGCCAACGCGAGGTCATGGACGCCACGCTCGCCCAACGCGCTTCGCATTGCGCGATCCATGCCTCGGCGCGTTCGCTCGCATCGACCAGCGCGGCGACCATCCGCATCGTCGCGAGAATCTGCGCGACGCTGCGCTGGTTCGTCACGAGGACGTCGAGTCCCTCACGGATCAGCCGACTCGCGAGGTCGGCCTGCAGGTCCGAGAAGCCGATCACGAGGTCGGGCCGCAGCGCGACGATGCGATCGATCTTGCCGTCGAGGAACGACGCGATGCGCGGCTTCTCGTCGCGTGCGCGACGCGGCCGCACCGTGTAGCCGGAGATCCCGACGATGCGGTCCTCGCAGCCGAGCAGGTACAGCCACTCGGTCGTCTCCTCGGTCAGGCAGACGATGCGCTGCGGGCCGCGCTTCATGTCGTCGCTTCTTCGATCAGCAGCGGCGTCTCGAACACGAGTTCGGTCGGCGACAGCGGTGGCGACGACGGCACATGGCGCGGAACGCCGCGTCGCAAGGAAAGGGGCCGATCGAACCCGGGCGCATCGCAGACGAAGGTGTGGAACTCGCCGCCTTCGCCACACGGACAGACGCCGGCGGGCAAGCGCTCGATGAAAGCCTCGTCGTAATCGACACCGCAAAAGCTCGCATCGAGCCAGCGGGTGTCGATCGCGACGACGCGTGCGCGAATGCCGCGCGCGAGGACCGCGCGTGCCACGGCAGGTCGTGCCATGCCCCACAACGGAAAGACCGGCTCGAGGCCCGCACGACGGCTGATCGGGTCGAGCCAGTCGCGGTGCGCCTGCAGGTCGATGTCGCCGAACACGATGTGCGTGTGGCCCGCGTCACGCAGCGCCGCGAGCGTCGCGGCGAAGACGTTCGCATAGCCGGTCGACGTGGTCGCGACGGGCAACCAGCGACGGCCGAGCGCACGCGCCTGCGCTTCGATCAACGCGGCCGGCAACGCGTGGCTCTTGCTCAGCC
Source organism: uncultured Burkholderiaceae bacterium (assembly GCA_964246005.1). Classification (GTDB taxonomy): domain Bacteria; phylum Pseudomonadota; class Gammaproteobacteria; order Burkholderiales; family Burkholderiaceae_D; genus CAHJXF01. The sequence continues at coordinate 5,134 of CAXTPX010000233.1, forward strand.
CGTCGGTGTCCTGCATCGTCACGAGCGTCGCGACCTCGAGGCCGGCGTCGACGGCCAACAGCAACGCGAGGCACGAGTCCTTGCCGCCGCTCCAGCTGATGGCCGCACGATCGATCGCCTTCATCGGCGCGACGTCGGCCGATCCAACACAGTGAGCCGCACCTGTCCCGTCCGCCCCTGCCGCCGTTCGACGAAGTCACCGCCGCCCAGAAGGCCCGGATGGCCGAAGACGCGTGGAACTCGCGCGACCCGGCGCGCGTCGCGCTCGCGCTGAAGAGCGTGCAAGGCTACGCGGAT
>CAXTPX010000234.1:0-5428 GCA_964246005.1 uncultured Burkholderiaceae bacterium
CCGCGTGCGGCGGATGGCTCGGCAGGTTGAGCAGGATGGCGCCGATCGCGCCGCCATACATCGATCCGTAGAAGATACCGGCCAGCATCAGGATCGCGGGGATCGGCGCGATCACGTAGGTCAGCGGCAACAGCATCGAGATCGCTGTCAGCGCGCCCATGCCAGGCAAGACGCCGATCAGGTTGCCGAGCAGCACGCCGAACACCGACCACATCAGATGGTTGGGCTGAAGCGCGACACCGAATCCGAACCACAGGTCCACCAGTGCGTGGTGCATCGCTCAGCCCCAGGTGAACATGGGAAAGGTCATCTTCAGTCCGTAGACGAAGATCAGGACGCCGACGACGGTGATGCCGACGGCCAGCAGCAACGCATCGCGCACACTGTTCTGCCGGTCGCCCAGCGCAGCGATGAAGACCGACAGGAACGTGGCCGGCACGAGGCCGCCCCAGGTTCCGAAGACCACGAACGCCATCACGCCGCCGAGCACGCACAGCCAGCCGCGCCACTCGGTCGGGACTTTTTCGGCAGTGCCGAAGTCGCCCTTCTCCGCCGTCACGCCGATCGCGACACCGACCAGCGCGATCAGGATGCCGAGCATCACCGGGACGAACCCCGCGCCCATGTGCGTCAGGTTGCCGAGGTTGTACTTCACGCCCTGCACGATGATGAACGATCCGAGGATCAGCAGCAGGCCCGCGCTGACGCGGTCCTTGTTAAGACGTCGAAGCGATTTCATGGATCTCCGTGTCCTCGATGAATCGAGGAACTTGTCGTTGTAATGGCGATTGTCTTTATGCGCGACGAAGCGCCATCCGTCAAACGCTTGCTGCGGCTTTACGACAGCGCCCGACGAAGAAAGCGGTCGACGGGCCGACTCGTCGGTCCGCGCCGCAATCCACGGTGTTCGTCGAATCGACCGTGCGTGGTCACTCGACCTTCACGCCGGCATCCCGAACCACCTTGGTCCACTTCGTGATCTCGCGGGCAAGCAGGTCCGCGAAGGCCTCCGGACTGCTCCCGACCGACTCGACGCCCTGTTCGCGAAACAGTTTGACGACGGTGGGATCCTTCAACGCGGTATTCAGGTCGCGGTTCGCGCGATCGACGATCGCCTTCGGTGTGCCTGCCGGCATCTGGAAACCGAACCACACGATGACCTCGTAGCCGGGCACACCCGCCTCCTGCACGGTCGGCACGTCCGGCAGCAACGGCGCGCGCTTCAGCCCGGTGACCGCGATGGGCTTCAACTTGCCGGCCGAAAGTTGCGGATAGAGGTTCGGCAGGTTGTCGAACAGCACATCGGTCTCGCCGGACAACATCGCCATGACCGCAGGTGCACTGCCCTTGTACGGAATGTGGACCATCTTCGTGCCGGTCATGCTCATGAAGAGTTCCATCGACAAATGGTTCGACGAACCCGACCCGGTCGAGCCGTACGTGAGCTTGCCGGGATTCTTCTTCGCGTAGTCGATCAACTGCGCGACGCTCGTGATGCCGAGACCCTCGCGGACGACGAGGACGTTCGGCGTCGTGGCGGCCCAGATGACCGGCGTGAAGTCCTTGACCGGGTCGTACGGCAGCTTGTCGCCGTAGAGCGCCGGCAACGCCGCGTAAGGCAATGGCGTGACCAGCATCGTGTAGCCGTCGGGGGGCGACTTCGCCGCCACGCCGTTGCCGATCAGCGTATTGCCGCCGGGCCGGTTCTCGACCAGGACCGGCTGGTTCCAGGCCTTAGCCAGTCGATCGGCCATCGTGCGACCGAGCGTGTCGTTGAAGCCACCCGGCGTGTACGGGACGATGATGCGGGTCCGCTTGTCGGGATAGGCATCGGCCGACGCTCCGCTCGCGGCCGAGAGGCACATCGTCGTGGCCACGATGGCACACAGCGTTCTGATCCTGGTTCTCTTGTTCATGTGGTCTCCTCCAGTGATGCGCATCAGAACTTCACGACATAGCCGGGTCCATCGATCATCGGGTACTGCTTGAACACGTCCTCGTCGACCTCGACGCCGATGCCGTGCCCCGACGGCGGCTCCACGCATCCGTCGTCCCCGATCGCGAAGGTGGTGCCGAACATGTCGCGCAGCGGATTGAAGTGCGATACGCACGCTTCGAAGTAGCCGCCGTTCTCGGTCGCGGCGAGGAAGTGCAGCGAGGCCGCGTGATTCAGCCCGGTGGCGGAGCTGTGGGCATGGACCGGGATCCGGAATGCCGAAGCCATCGCGGCGATGCGCACGCATTCGGTGATGCCGCCGCTCTTCGACAGGTCGGGCTGCCAGATCTGGATCGCGCGGGCTTCGAGCATCAGCCCGAACTCGAAGCGCGTGAAGTGGTTCTCGCCTGCGGCCAACGGCACCAGCGGCGTGATGCGCGCGGCCTCGCGATAGGCTGCGAAGTCGGTGCACGGGAACGGCTCTTCGAGCCACCCCGCCTGGATCTCGGCCAGCACCGGCATCACGCGGCGAACATCGGCGATCGAGTACGCGGTGTTCGCGTCCGTCAGGATGTCGATGTCGTCGCCGAGCGCCTCGCGGACCTTGCGCACCCGGGCGATGTCGTTCTTGGCCGTGTCGCCGAGTCGCAGCTTGACGGCGCGGTAGCCGCGCTCCACGTACGAGCGCGCCTCGTCGGCGAGCGAGTCGGCCGGCTGGAAGCCCATCGCGATGCCGCCCGCATAGGCGGGGATGCGACGTCGCTTGCCGCCGAGCAATTCGTAGAGCGGCATCTTCGCGGCCTTGCCGCGTATGTCCCACAACGCCATGTCGATGCCCGACAACGCGAGGCACGTCCCCGCGCCGAGGCCGTGGCTCGACAACTGCATGCGATAGACGCGTTGCCACGCGCCGACGCAATCGGTCGCGTCCATCCCGACCAAGAGCGGCTGCAGCGTGTTGTGGATCATGCTGACGATCGCACCGGGGCTGCGACCCGGATGCGCCTCGCCGTAGCCGGTGATGCCTTCGGAAGTCTCGACGCGAACGATGATCGTGTCGCGTTTCAGCGTGCTGCCGATCCCCATCGTGACGGTCTTGCCTTCGGGCAGCTTGTACGACAGCGGGATCGCGGTGATGCGGGTGATCTTCATGGGTCTCGTTCGATGTCGTTATGGGGCACTGCAGGACGTGGCGCGGGAAGCGACGACGCGATCTCGATGGCGTGGCCGACGGCCCGGCCTACCAGTTCGTCGAGATGTACTTGGCTTCCATGAATTCGAGCAAGCCATGGTGGGCGCCCTCACGGCCGAGGCCGCTCTGCTTGACGCCGCCGAACGGCGCAGCGGGGTCCGATACCAGCCCGCGATTGAGTGCCACCATTCCGCTGTCGATCCGCTCGCAGACGCGCAACCCGCGCGCCAGGTCGCGCGTGAAGACATAGGCCACGAGGCCGTACTCGGTCGCGTTGGCGTGTTCGATCGCCTCATCTTCGTCGTCGAACACGACGATCGGGGCGACCGGCCCGAAGATCTCCTCGGCAAGCAGGTCCGCGTCGGGCGGCACGTCCGTCAGCACCGTCGGTGTGTAGAAGTAGCCGTTGCGCGCGGGCGCGCTTCCGCCCGTCATGACCCGCGCGCCCTTCGCGACGGCGTCGTCGACGAGCGAGGCGACCTTCGCGACCGCGGCAGCGTTCACGAGCGGACCGCACTGGGTCGCCGCATCGTTCCCGTCGCCGACGACCAACGCGCCGATGCGCGCCGCGAAGCGGCGACTGAATTCCGTCAGGACGCCGCGCTGCACGTAGAAGCGGTTGGCTGCCGTACAGGCTTCGCCGCCGTTCCGCATCTTGGCGATCATCGCCCCTTCGACGGCGGCATCGATATCGGCGTCGTCGAACACGACGAAGGGCGCGTTCCCGCCCAGTTCCATCGAGCACGAGATGATCGAGTCGGCGGCCTTCCGCAACAGGATGCGGCCGACCTCGGTGGAGCCGGTGAACGACAGCTTGCGCACCCGCGGATCTTCCAGCATCGCGTTCGACACCTTGCCGGCGGTCGACGACGTGATCACGTTGACGACCCCGTCGGGCACGCCGGCCTCGGCGAGCAGGCGCGCGACGGCGTAGGCGGTCAACGGGGTTTCCGTGGCGGGCTTGAGGATGCACGTGCAACCTGCGGCGAGCGCGGGCGCGATCTTGCGGGTCGCCATCGCCGCCGGGAAATTCCAGGGCGTGATCAAGAGCGCGATCCCGATCGGCTGGTACTGCACGACGATTCGCGCGGCACCGCTCGGCGCGATGCCGATGTCGCCGTTGATGCGGACCGCCTCCTCGGCGAACCAGCGAAAGAACTCGGCGGCATAGGCCACTTCGCCACGTGCATCGGACAGGGCCTTGCCGTTCTCGCGCGAGATCAGGGCAGCGAGCTGATCGGCGTCGCGCATCATCAGCTCGTAGCACTTGCGAAGGATCTCGCTCCGCTGGCGCGGCGGGGTGGACGCCCAACCTCTCGCGGCGTTCGCCGCCGCGTCGACCGCGCGTCGCGCGTCGTCGGGCGTCGCGTCCGCGACGCTGGTGATCACCGATTCCGTCGACGGATCGATCACGTCGATCCGGTGTCCGGTGGAGGACGGGCGCCACGCGCCGCCGATGAACAGGTCGGTGGCGAGCGCGCGGTCCTCCCCCGTGATGGGATCTCTCATTGCATCTCCTCGAGCGTTCCGTAATAGGCGTTGGTGACGATGGTCGACATGTCCTGCCGCTGCAGGGGTCGGGGGTTGTTGTTGACGAGCCTCGCCGCCAGCATCGACTGGTCTGCGACCCAGTCGAGCTTGTCTTCGGGCAGGCCGAGTTCGGCCAGGGTCCGCGGAATGCCGACGCTCGCGCACAACGCCCGAATCGCTTCGATGCCGCGCGACGCACGTTGCGTCGGCGTACCCGAAGCGATGCCGAGCGCACCGGCGATCTCGGCCATCTCATCGACACAGGCACTCGCGTTGAAGGCCATAACGTAAGGCAGCAGCGATGCGACGCCGAGGCCATGCGCCGTGTGGGTCAGTGCACCCACGGGATACTGGATCGCGTGCGCGGCCGCGGTACCCGCGACGCCGAATGCGAGACCTGCGGAGACCGCGCCATACATCAACATGCTGCGCGCCTCGAGGTCGCTGCCGTCGGCGATCGCGTCGGGCAGGTACTTCGCGATGACGCGGATGGCCGTCAGGGCGTGCTGATCGCTGAAGAGGTTCTTTCCCACGAAGACGCGGTCGAGGGCGAGATCGGCGCTGGCGGGATGCTTGACGGCGGTGAAGGCCTCGACCGCGTGCGTCAGGGCGTCCATCGCCGAGAGCGCCGTCAGCGAAGCAGGACAACTGACGGTCAGTTCCGGATCGCAGAGCGCCACCTGCGGAATCAGGTACGGGCTGGAGATCCCGACCTTCAGGTCCCGGGCACTGTCGGCCAGCACGGCGACCGGCGTCACCTCCGACCCGGT
>CAXTPX010000235.1:0-5427 GCA_964246005.1 uncultured Burkholderiaceae bacterium
ATGCCGAGCGGCGCGACCTCGGTCGCGAGCGACTTCGACCAGCCGACCACCGCGGCCCGCACCCCGTTGGACAGCGCGAGATTCGGGATCGGCTGCACGACACCCGACGACGACACCGTGATGATGCGTCCCCAGCCGCGTGCCCGCATCGAAGGCAGCACCTGCTGCGTCAGGTGGAAAAGATTGGCCGCCATCGACTCGAACTGGCGCATCCAGGTCTCCGGCGCATGGTCGGCAGCACCACCGGGCGGCGGCCCGCCACCGTTGTTGACCAGGATGTCGACTGCAGCCATCGAGGCCACGCGCTCGTCGATCTGACCGCGATCGCTCATGTCGAGCGCGATCGGCGTGACGCGCGCGGCGATGTCGCCCGGCAGCGTCGCGATCCATGCGCGGATGTCGTCGACCGTACGCGCCGCCGCGGTCACGGTCGCACCCTCTTCGGCCAGCACCCGCGCGATCGCTGCGCCCAGCCCGCGACTGGCGCCCAGCACCAGCGCGTGTTCTCCGACGAGGCCGAGGTCCATCAGGCGACTTCCTTCAGCGCGGCGGTCTGCCGCTCGACGAGGCGTTCCACGTCGGTCAGGTCCGCCTTCGACAGACGGCCGCCGGGCTTTCGCAGCGCCGCCGAGCGGATCGCACCGCGCGACGCCAGGATGTGCTTGCGGATCGCGAGACCGATGCCCGGCTGCTGTTCGAAGCGCGCCAGCGGCAGGTACGCGTCGAAGAGTTCGAATGCCCGGGTCCGATCGCCGGCCGCGTAGGCGCGGCAGATGTCGACCATCATCTCGGGGTAGGCGAAGCCCGTCATCGCGCCGTCGCTGCCGCGCTCCAGTTCCTCGATCAGGAACATCGCGCCATTGCCGCCGAGGATGCTGACGCGGCGCACGTCGCCGCGATCGCTCGCGGCCCGCAGCCCCTCGAGCTTCTGCAGGCCCGGCCAGTCCTCGTGCTTGACCATCACGCACGTCGGGACCTCCTTCAGGATCCGCAGGATCACGCCGAGGCTCATCTGGACGCCCGTCGACTGGGGATGATCCTGCAGCGCGAACGGGATCGTGCCGAGGACCTCGCCCACCATGCGGTAGTAGTCGAAGATCTGGTCGTCGGTGCGCAGCGTGGGCGGTGGCGCCACCATCACGCCCGCGGCACCGGCCTCCATCGCAGCCCGTGCCAGATGCGCGAGCCCCGCGAGCCCCGGGCTCGACACGCCGACCACGATCGGCACGCGGCCGTCGACGGCGCCGACCACGGCCCGCACGAACGACAGGCTCTCGTCGGCCGTCAGCTTGGGCGCCTCGCCGAGCACGCCGAGCAGGGTCAGGCCGTCGGCGCCCGCCGCGAGGTAGAACTCGACCATCGTGGCGACGCTGTCCAGGTCGAGCTTTCCGTCGTCGGTGAACGGCGTCACCGCGATCACGTAGACCCCCCTGGCGGTCTCGTCGAGCAGCTTCATGTCGGTTTCTTCTTGTCGTTGGTTGGAGTCAGGGTCGACGTGTCACGAGGTAGCCGACCAGCGCGGCCCGCTGCTGCGCGTCGGGCATGCCCGAATACGGCATCACGGTGCCGGGCACCGTCTTCTGCGGATCGGCGATGAAGGCATCGAGCGACGCTGCATCCCACGTGATGCCCGAGCGCGACAGTGCACGGCTGTAGCGGAAGCCTTCCACGCTGGCGGCCTTGCGTCCGTCGATGCCGAGCAGCGTCGGTCCCGTGCCGTTGCCGCCGTCGATCGCATGACACGCGGCGCACTGCTCGTAGAGCGCCTCGCCCGATTCTGCGCCCTGGACGATCGCGGGCGACGAGGCGGCGAGGATGGTCAGCAACACGATGCGGAGCGTCATCCGAGGACCCGCGGTCGCCGGACGTACGCGGCGATGTCGTCACCCGCGCGCAGCGCGAGCGCCGCGACCGGGCCGGTCGGGTTGTGACCCGCGTTGTGCGGGAACACCGAGGCACCGACGACGAACAGGTTCTGCGCATCCCAGTGCTGCAGGTGCGGCGAGACGACGCTGGTCGCCGGGTCCGTCCCCATCACGGTGCCACCCGCGATGTGCGTGCTCGCGTAGACCCGCGTGTCGAACGGGACGCGCAGCGCGTTGGCCGGCGCGACGATGTCGGCCCCGGTCGCCTTCGCGAGCTCGACGATCTTGCCGGTCACGAACTTCGACATGCGCTGCTCGTTCGCGCGCCAGTCGAAGTTGATCCGCACCAGCGGCTTGCCGTAGGCATCGCGATAGGTCGGGTCGAGATCGAGATGGTTGTCGCGATGCGGGTAGCACGAGCCCTGCGCGAAGAAGCTCGCCGAGTGCGCGTACCAGTCGGCGTTGGCCTGCTTCCACGCGCTGCCCCAGCGCGGGGTGCCGGGCGGCACGCGACGCATGCCGATCGGCCGGCCGTAGGTGCTGCAGCCGATCACCGCGCCGCCGAGGAATCCCAGGCCCGTGTGGTCGAAGTTGTCGTTGTTGAATTCATCGACGGCCATCTGCGAGCTGCCGGTCGACATGAACGGGTTGAACCAGCGGTTCTTCATGAAGAACGCGACGCCGGTCCCCGCCTGGTAGCAGAAGTTCCTGCCGACCACCCCGCGATTCGCGACCGGGTCGTACGGCTTGCCGATCCCGCTGACCAGTAGCAGCTTGCTGTTCGTCATCGTGAACGCGCCGAGCACCACGACGTCGGCCGGCTGTTCGCAGACCTGTCCGGTCTGCAGGTCGACGTACCGCACGCCACTGACGCGCCGCGCCTTCGCGTCGTACACGATGTCGGTCACCTGGCAGTGCAGCCGCGCTTCGAAGCCCTGCCGCTTGCGCAGCATCGGATACAGCAGCACGTCGGGCGAACCCTTGGCACGCGCCTCGCAGACGAAGCGTTCGCAGTGACCGCAGTACTGGCAGGCGCCGAGCTTCTGGCCGTCCGGATTGGTGTAGCTGCCCGACGAGTTCGCCGCGGGCGTGGGGAACGGTCGATAGCCGAGGCGTGCGGCCGTCTCTTCGAAGACCAGGCCGGCCTCGGTGGTCTCGAGCGGCTTCTGCGGAAACTCGCCGTCGCGGGGCGCTTCGAACGGGTTGCCGCCGGCCTGGATGCGGCCGTCGATGTTGCCCGCCTTGCCCGAGATGCCGAAGAGCTTCTCGAACAGTTCGTGGTACGGGCGCATCTCGGCATACGACGTACCCCAGTCCTGCAGCGGCACGTCCTTCGGGATCGCGGCCTTGCCGTAACGCGCTTCGATCCGCGAGCGCAGCTCCGGCTCGTATTCGGACCAGCGCCAGGTCTGGCCATTCCAGTGATTGCCGGCCCCGCCGAGGCCGCTGCCCGGCAGGAATGCCTCCATCCAGCGTGCCGGCAACGCCGTTTCGCTCCGCTGGTGGCGCAGCGTGTAGGTCTCGAGCGACCAGTCCTGCACCAGCCCTTGTCTCACGTCCCAGCGCAGCTCGTCGCGCTGGGTCGGCAACTCGTTCTCGGGCCCGCGCATGTGGTCCTTGCCACGTTCGAGCACCAGTACCTCGACCTGCTGCCCGGTCAACTGTCGTGCGACCAGTCCGGCGACGAGGCCGCCCCCGATGACGACGACCGTGCGGGACGGCAGACGGTTGACGGCGCCCGTCATGCGAAGTCCGCAATCGACCGCGGCTCGGCCGCACCGGGAAACGGCAGGCCGCGATAACGCAGGACGTTGATCGTGTGGGTCGCGGGCAGCCCGGGATAGCCGATCAGCTTCCAGAAGACCTTGTCCGCATTGCCGCCGTAGATCGGGTCGGCATAGCAGCCCTGCGCGAACAGCGGGTAGACCAGTTCGTTGAACCACGCGGCCATCGGCACTCGTTCGTCGACGACCCGGCCCGCTGCGAGCTCGACCAGGAAGCCGTCCGCAGCCGCGGCGGAGAGCCGGTCGAAGCGCTTGCCGTAGCGCGCCTCGCAGACGGCATCGACCACTTCGATGCCGGCCTTGAAGTGCTGCTCGGGTGTCATCGGCAATTGATAGCCGTGCTCCGGCTTGCCCGCCTGCCACGGGCCGTGGCCGTAGAGCTTCGCTCCCTTGCCGAAGTCGCCCGCGAGCTGCCGGTCGATGAAGACGGCCAGCCCGCAGCTCACGCCGTCGGGGGTCAGCGCATCGGCCGGGCACATCACGGTCACGAGCGCTTCGACGAACGCGGCTTCGTCGCGCCCGAGACTGAGGTAACCCGGTGACGGCTCGGGCGGCGCGGCGGCGGAAACCACCGCGGCGGCGGCCGCCAGCGGCAGCGCCGTACTGCCGATGCCGACACCGACGGCCCGTTTCAGGAAGCCGCGTCGTGCGATGGTCGAGCGCTTCCTGCCGGCGTCGATCATTGCCAGGTATACGCGAGGCGCGCGTAGTAGTTGCCGCCGCTCAGGCCGAACGGCGAGGCCGCGTTGTAGATCTGGGCACCGTTGAACGTGGACGCGACGAAGTTGTTCGGGTTGGTCTTGCTCGGATAGACGTTGAAGAGGTTCTGCGCCCCGACCGCGAGGACCAGGCCGCGCGTCACGGTATAGCCGAGCTCGATGTCGGTGATCCACTTCGGTCCCTCGCTCGAATAGCCGTTGGTCACCGTCGACGGGTTCGTGAACGACCCGTAGCGCGTCTCGCGGCCGAACAGATGCCATGGGCCGTAGGTCCAGTCCGCGCTCAGGAGCGTCTTGTTCTTCGGCGTCGTCATCGTCAACTGGTCCTGCGAGACCTGGTTGAAGACCTGCGTGCCGTAGAGCGTCTTCTGCGCTTCGGACGTGAGGCTGTCGATGCGCGTGTTGTTGAAATTCGACGCCAGCGTCCAGTCCACCGTGCCCCAGCCGTTCAACGGTGTGCGGTAGACGGCCACGAGGTCGACGCCGGTCGTCTTCGTGTCGACCCCGTTCAGGAAGTAGCGCGCGGCGTCGACGCCGGTGATCCCGTTGGCCTTCAGCAGCGCCGACAGCGTCGGGTCGAGGACACCGGACGGCGACAGGCCGATCTGCGCGCTCTGCACGATCCGGTCGCGCAGCTTGATCGAATAGCCGTCGACCGTGACCGTCATCCGCGTGAGCGGCTTCAACACCAGGCCCGCACTGAAGTTGGTGGACTTCTCCGGCTTGAGCGACTGCGACCCGACGAGACGCGCAGCCTGCGAGTCGACCGGCAGGTTCGCGATCGTGTAGTCGACGCCCTTGTACTGCGCGGTCGCACCGGCCGAGTAGTACTGCTGTCCGAGCGACGGCGCGCGGAAGCCGTTGCCGAGCGAACCGCGCACCGCGATCTCCGGCGTGAAGTCGTAGCGCGTCGACAGCTTGCCGCTGGTGTTGTTGCCGAAGTCGCTGTAGTGCTCCTGGCGAGCCGCGAGGCCCACGTCCCACAGCCTGGTCAGCTTGGTCTCGAGGTCGATGTAGCCGCCGGTGCTGGTCCGCGACGCGTCGAGCGAGTCGGCCGGC
>CAXTPX010000236.1:0-5425 GCA_964246005.1 uncultured Burkholderiaceae bacterium
CAACATCGTGGCGATCGAGTTGCCGCGCCCGTCGATCTTGACCGTCCCGTTCAGCAGCCCGAGCGATCCCTTGGTGGCCTCGGTGACCTTCGGTGTCAGGCGCGCCAGCGACAGGTCGGTGAAGCGCCCGTCGACCGTCGCGTGCATCGGCTGCGCGCTGCCGTCGATGCGGATGTTCCCGGCGATCTTGCCGTCGGCGAAGCCGAACGACAGTGGCGTGAACGACAGCACGCGATCCTGCATCACGGCATGGAGCTCGAGATTGTCGAACGGGATCGAGCCGGCGTTCTTGATGTTCCTGCCGGTGAAGCGCACGTCGGCATCGAGCGTGTTCCACTTGTCGGTGCTGAACGTTTCCTGCGGGAGCAGCTTCTGCGGCTTGGTGGCGTCGATGACCTTCGGCGCGACGGCAGGCTCGGTCTTCTTGCCCATCAGCGGCGCGAGGTCCTTCAGGTCGAGCTGGTTGGAGACGAGCGTGCCGGACACGAACGGCCGTGCGGCACGGTTCTCGAATGCGACCGAGCCGCCGATGTCGCTCGAACCCAGGCGACCGGTGAAGTCCTCGTAGCGATAGACGCCGTCCGAGATGCGCACGCGACCCGTCGTCTGGTAGGGCGGCGTCTCGGGCAGGCCCACGCCGACGATGCGATACCACTCGCCGAGGTTGGCGCCGGACAACGAGACCTTCAGGTCGGCCGCCTTCAGCGCGGCGACACCGGTCACCGTGCCGTCGGCCGATACGTGGCTCGAGCCGATGGTCGCCTTGATGTCGAGCGGATAGGCGCTGTCGGTGTCCTGCAGCTTCAACAGGTCGCCGCCCTTCGCGTCGACGTCGAGCTTCAGTCCGTTCCACTTGCCGGTGGCCTTCGCGCCGATGCCGTTGGTCGAGCCGGCGCCCTTCGTGTCGACATTGGCGCCGGTCAGCGTCGCGAGGTCCGCTTGCACATCGGTGTCCTTGCTCTTGACGACGTAGCCGACATGGCCCTGCTCGACCGCCATCCGTTGGATGACGATCGACGTGCTCGAGTCGCTCTGCTGCTGGTCGAAGTACCAGTTGCGCTTGCCGTCCGGGCCCTCCTCGAGATTGGCGATCGGCCGGACCACGTCGAAGCGCTTCAGCACGAGGCGCTTCTGCAGCAGGTTGCCGAGCGACACGGATGCGTCGACGTGTTCGATCGTCGCCATCTGCGGCGTCGATGCCCAAGCCGGGTTGCCGAGCTGCAGGCCGTCGATCGTGACGCGCGGACCCTGCAACCAGTACAACCAGATATCGCCGTCGATGGCGAACGTACGACCGGTGCTGTCCTGGACCTTCTTCGCGATGGTGTCGCGCAGGAAGTTGAGTTTCCACGGAAACAGCAGCGACGCGAGGATGACGACCAGGATCGCGACCGGGGCCCACCACCAGGAGAGGCGACGGCGCGTACGCGGGGATTCTTCGAAGAGGGGCATGGGCGATGTGACGGGCTGTTCGAGTCGAGGTTCCACGACCGGCAAGGCGGTCGCGGCCCGCATTCTGGCACTTCAAGCTCGGCCGGAGCTGCCGAACCCTGCATCGCCGCGCTGCGACGTGCCGAAGCTCTGGACCAGATCGAACTCGGCCTGCACCACCGGCACGATCACGAGCTGCGCGATGCGCTCGAACGGCTCGAGCACGAAGGGATCACGACCACGGTTCCAGACGCTGACCATCAGTTGCCCCTGGTAGTCGGCGTCGATCAGCCCGACGAGGTTGCCGAGCACGATGCCGTGCTTGTGACCGAGCCCGGAGCGCGGCAGGATCATCGCGGCGTAATTGACGTCTTCGATGTGGATCGCGAGCCCGGTCGCCACCAGCACGGTTTCACCCGGCGCGATCGTCAGCGCCTCGTCGAGCACCGCCCGCAGGTCCAGCCCGGCGCTGCCGGGCGTGGCGTAGCGGGGCATGCGATCGGCGATGCGCGGGTCGAGGATGCGGACGGCGAGTCTCATGGGCGTCGGTTCGAGGTGAGCGTGGCGAAAGGCCGAAGGCTAACGCGCTTCACGTCGGCGGAACGCGCAGGACTTGCCCGGCGTCGACGACCGTCGCAAGATGACGGCCGGCAGCAGCGATCGGGGAGGGCCTCGCGTCCGACGACTGCACCGACCGGCCGGCCGTGATCGCACGACACGGCCCACGATAAAAGAACGGAGACGCACGATGCAAACGATCCATCCGACAGCCCGGCTGTCGCTCGCCGCCATGGCCGCCTGCCTCGTCGTGGCCGCTTGCGGCGGCGACGACGGCACGCCTGCACCGACCCCGCCACCCGTGGTCGTGGCGCCACCCACCGGCATCCTGACCGTCGCCGCCAACTCGACGACCGACCCGGTCGAGGCGAGCGAGGCCGTCACGTTCGGCGGCACGACCTTCGGCCCGGTCGGCGCTTACCGGAAGATCGTCGGCACCGCGACCGGCGCACTCGACCCGAACGACCCGCACAACGCGATGATCGTCGACCTGCAGCTCGCGCCGCGCAATGCGAAGGGTCTCGTCGAGTACTCGATGGATTACTACATCCTCACGCCGGTCGATCCGACCAAGGGCAATCACAAGGTGTTCTTCGAGCCGCCCAACCGCGGCGCGAAGCAGTTCGCGCGCTTCAACGGCTCGGGCGGCGGCAACAATCCGACGACCGCTGCCGATGCCGGCACGGCGTTCCTGATGAACCAGGGCTACACGATGGTGTGGGCCGGCTGGGAGCCGCTGGCTTCGCGGGCCAACGCGTCGATGGGCGTCACGGCGCCGATCGCGAAGAACGCGGACGGCAGCTCGATCACCGGTCAGGACTACGAGTACATCGAGTTCGACAACGCGACGTCGACGTCGTACACGACGACCTACGCGACCAACAGCACCGACACGACGAAGGCGACGCTCACGGTGCGCGCGCACCTGACCGACCCCGCGGTGGCGGTCCCGTCGACCGGCTGGACCTGGACCAGTCCGACGACGATCGCGTTGCTGCCCGCCGGCACGCCGTTCCGGCAGAGCGCGATCTACGAGCTCGTGTTCACTGCGAAGGATCCGCTCGTCGGCGGCGTGGGCTTCGCGGCGTTCCGCGACTTCGCATCGTTCCTGCGGAACGCGACTGCAGACACCGCCGGCACCGCCAATCCGATCGCGGCGGCCGGCATCAACCGCATGATCGTGTGGACCCTGTCGCAGCCGGCCCGCTTCATGAACGACTTCGTGTGGCTCGGCTTCAACCAGGACGTCAATGGCAAGCAGGTGTTCGACGGCGTCTTCAACTGGTCGGGCGCGGGCGACGGCATCGGCATGAACTACCGCTTCGAACAGTCGGGCCGCACCGAGCGCAACCGGCAGAACAAACTGTACCCCGAGGCGCCGTTCCCGTTCTCGTACACGACGCTGACCGATCCGCTCACCGGCAAGACCGATGGTCGCGACGTCCGCTGCGCGCAGACATCGACGTGCCCGAAGATCATGAACGTCGACACGGCCAACGAGTACTGGGTCAAGGCCGGCTCGCTGCTGCACACCGATCTCGTCGGCAACGATGTCGCCGAACCCGCGAACGTGCGCAACTACCTGATCTCGAGCACGCAGCATGCGAGCCCCGCGGCCGCGAACTCGCTCGGAGTCTGCCAGCAGTTCCAGAACCCGGTCGACCAGAACCCCGCGCTCCGCGCGCTGTTCGTCGCGCTCGATCAGTGGATCGACGGCACGGCGCCGCCGTCGAGTGCGGTGCCGCTGCGTTCGACCGGCACCGCGGTGTTCACGACGACGACCGCCGACTCGCCGCTCGGCGTGGGCATCGTGCCGCAGGCTGCGCTCGGATGGCCGACCATCCCGGGCGTTCTCTACACGGGCCTCGTCACGGTGCGCAACCTGTTCGACTTCGGCCCGCAGTTCAACCAGGGCATCCTGACGACGGAGCCACCGGTCGCCACCGGCAAGGTCTATCCGTCGTTCGTGTCGAAGGTCGACGTCGACGGCAACGAACTCGCCGGCATCCGGCTTCCGCCGATCGCGGCGCCGGTCGCGACGTCGGCGGGATGGAACCTGCGCAGCGCTGCGTTCGGCGGCAACGACGGGTGCGAGTCGTCGGGTACGTCGGTCCCGTTCGCGGTCGATGCGACGGCACGGGCTCGCATCGGCGATCCGCGACTGTCGTTGACCGAGCGTTACGGCAGCCATGCCGGCTACGTCGGCGCGGTCACCGCGGCAGCGAACGCGCTGGCCGCACAGCGCCTGTTGCTGCCGGCCGACGTGCAGGCCTACATCACCGCCGCGCAGCAGTCGGTCAACGTGGTCGGCAATCCGGTCTACGGCAGCTACACGTGGTGAGGCCAGCGTCCGGTTCGATCACGCGGCGCGGTCGCGCACCGACCCGCCGCCTGCCGCCTTCATCCGACGAAGGGCCCACGCGATCAGCGCGCCGCCGCCGACGACGATCGCGAGGTTGAGCGGCTGCCACAGCAGGCCGACGACGATCAGCACGCCGCCGACGACGATGGCGGCGAGCGCGATCACCATGGCCGCCGACAGCGCGCCGCGCGGGCCGACCTGTCCGCTCATCAAGGCCGACGCGATCGCCGAAGCCGCCGCTGCTGCCGGCGACGCGATGGCCGGTGGCGTGAAGCCGCTCGACGACGAGGGCGCGGGCGAACGTGTACGGCGCGACACGCTCGGGGCGGTGGGCGTCCACTCGTCGGCTGTGCCGGGGCCGGTCGATGCGGTGGCCATGCGTTCACGCATCAGCGCGTCGACGTTGCTCGCCATGTCGCCGTCGCTCGAGACAACGGCTGGTGCCGCCAGCGCGGCGCGCTTCATCAGGTCGTCGATGTAGCGCACGTAATCGCCGTGCGCCGGCGTGTTGTCGAGCGCGATCATCGTGGTTGCAGCCCTCCAGGACGCTAGGAAAGGCGGTCGGCGATCGCAGCGATCAACTGCCGCGCGAGCACGAGCTTGTCGGCGCGAGCGAGCGTCGTGCGTCCTGCGCCGTCGTACAGCGTCAGCGCGTTGTCGTCGCGCCCGAATGCCTCGCCCGCATGATTGCCGACGATCATCTGCACCTTCTTTCGCGCGAGCTTCGCTTCAGCGTTCACGTGCAGCTCTTCGGTCTCGGCCGCGAAGCCCACACAATACGGCGCATCGGGCAACGCGGCCACCTCGGCGAGGATGTCCGGGTTCTGCTCGAATCGCAGGTCCGGTCCGCCGTCGATGTCGGCGGCGTGGGTCGACTTCTTCAGCTTGTGCGGGGCGGCGTTGGTCACGTGCCAGTCGGCCACGGCCGCGACCGCGACGAAGCAGTCGGGCCTGCTGCCGACGACCTGCATCACCGCGTCGTGCATCTGTCTTGCCGTCTCGACGTCGATGCGCACCACCCCGCGGGGTGTCGCGAGCGCGGTTGGACCCGAGACGAGCGTGACGTCCGCGCCG